>JAGADS010000034.1 GCA_017613485.1 Treponema sp. | reverse complement strand
TCCTGTACTCCATCTTTATTGCTTTATATACATCCTCAACCTTATTAAACATTTCTAATCCTTTTCCGATTCCCTATATCATTGTGCCTGTTTTCCGCGTGATTTTTCCTGTCCTTACCATAGACCGCAGGTGGAGGGGCAACATCTTCAACAATGTAATAATGGTTATTCTTGTTTTCATCGTTTCCTACATCACTAAGCCAACGGAGGTTTTCTTTACTGACGTCATAGTTTCCGTAATCGTCACGTGCATCGGAACCGTCATAAGCTCGCATTACCTGAGCAACCAGATACGCTACATCGAGGCAAAGGACCAGAAGCTGAACAAGGACCTTGAGGTGGAAAAGGCCAAGGGAGAGGCTAAGACCTCATTTGTAGCCCACAGGTCCCATGAGATCCGCTCGCCTGTTCATTCGATTCTGGGATTAAACGAAATCATACTTCGCGAGACAGACAATCCTAAAATCCGTGAGTACGCAAGCAACATACGCACATCAGGAGATACCCTGCTCAAGATAATCAACGACATACTTGACTTCTCCAAAATTGAATCCGGCAAGCTTGAGATTGTACCCGCAGAATATGAGCTAAGCTCCATGATTACCGACCTTGTGAACATGGTCTCCCAGAAAGCAAAGCAAAAGCAGCTTGAGCTTATCATAGACGTGGACGAGTCCATCCCTCACCTTCTTTTTGGTGACGAGCTAAGGATAAAGCAGTGCATACTGAACATACTGAACAATGCCGTAAAATACACCCAGAAAGGCTCAATTACGCTGTCCATAGGCTATGACCGCATTGACTCAGGTCAGATTTACCTTAATGCCAGCGTCAAGGACACAGGAATCGGAATCAAGCCGGAGGACCTTTCCCGCATGTTCAACGAATTTGAGCGTGTCGATGAGATCCGTAACCGCACAATCGAAGGCTCAGGCCTGGGCTTAAGCATAACACAGATGCTCCTGAACAAGATGGGTTCAAGGCTACAGGTTCAGAGCACTTACGGCGAAGGGTCAACTTTCTATTTCTCCGTAAAGCAGCAGGTAACATGGTGGGAAAAAATAGGAAACTACAACGAGCGCTACAATTCCATCATCCATTCAGAGACCGAATACAAGGAAAGCTTCCATGCCCCCGATGCACATATTCTTGTCGTGGATGACACCAAGATGAATCTTGTGGTTATGGAAGGCCTCCTTAAGCAGACCCAGATACAGATTGACAGCGTTCTTAGTGCCAGGGAGATGCTTGATAAAGTAAGGGAAAAGCACTACGACGTTATCCTGATTGACCACAGAATGCCCGGAATGAGCGGTGTGGAAGCCCTTCACGAGATGCAGAAAATGGAGGACAACAAATGCAAGGATGTTCCCTGCATAGCACTTACGGCAAATGTTGTCTCTGGCGCACGTGAATATTACCTTAACGAGGGTTTCTCGGATTACCTTTCAAAGCCGGTCAACAGCGTTCAGCTTGAAAAAATGCTCAAATACTATCTGCCGCCGGAAAAGCTGAAAGTACCGTCGGATGTCATGGCACAGGAACAGTCAAGGCAGGCAATACTAAAGGATTTCCGTAATCTTGAAGGCCTTAGCATTCCTACAGCCATGCAGAACTGCGGAACCACCGATGTCCTTATGGTTGCCTTAAGGGAATACTATGACAATATAAAGCTTCGTGCAGATCAGATAGAACAGTACTGGCATGACGGTGACATCAAGAACTACACGATTCAGGTTCATGCATTAAAAAGCTCATCCCGCCTGATAGGTGCCCTGGAACTTTCGGAAAAGGCCGCCTATCTTGAAAAATGCGGTGACGAGGGTAACATAGACGAAATCAACAAAAAAACCAAGGAACTTCTTGAGCTTTACCGTTCATACATACTCAAGCTGTCTGTTTTGGACAAGGGACAGGAGAAAAAGCAGCCGATTGACAAAAAAAGGTACTCGGAGGCTATTCAGGCTATAAAAGAATTTACACTTTCATTTGACTTTAACGCAATTGATAGTATAATAGATATGTTAGAATCATATTCAGTTCCTAAGGAAGAAGAGGAGAGATATTCTGAAATAAAACGTTGCGCAAGAGGGGGAGATCGCAAGGCGTTGATGGAATTGTTGAACATATAGGGGGTCATCATGGATAAACGGGTTTTGTTCGTAAACGAAGCTGCTGAAAGTTTTTTGATTACAGCAATGGAAAAATCACTTGAGAATGCGGGCTATGAGATTGTCTTTGCCCTGCCGCATCCAAAAGAAATCAAGGCAATGTCAAATTTGCCCAAAATTTTCCTAGTCTATCTTGATGGTGACGAGACACGTTACAATGCAACCCTGACTTTTTTTGAGTCACTTATTGTTGATGATCCTACAAGACACCTTTTCTTAATAGGTAATCCGATAGACATAGAGAATGCATACCGCATAATCGACAAGGATTTGATAACCAAGGCATTCCAGAGACCTGTCAACACAAGCGACCTCATAACACAGCTTGACATAGCATGCTCGGGCTACAGCATGGATGCAACAAACGGCGGTGTACAGAGAAGCTTTACGGGAAGTGAGGACGTAAACAAAAAGACAATCATGATTGTTGACGATGACACCTCATTCCTTCGCTCAATGCAGACAAGCCTTTCCAAGAAATTCAACGTGTACATAACCAATTCAGGATTAAATGCCGTAGACTTTCTCAAGGAACGCAAGGTTGACCTGATTCTTCTTGACTATGAGATGCCGATTCTTTCAGGACTTGAGACATTCAGGATTCTTAGAAGCGAACAGATGACCATGGAGATTCCGGTTATCTTCCTTACATCCAAGGACGACAAGAAAATCGTCATGCGTGTACTGGAAGGAAAGCCCGAGAACTATCTCCTGAAGCCTATATCACCTTCAATCCTCACACAGACAGTCGAGGACTTCTTTGCAAAACAGGCTCTTGGACAGAACAAAAATACTATTGACCCAAGGATTCCGATTGAGCTGGAGCTGCTTGAAGAAGAGGAAAAAGAAAAAGCACAACAGGCGGAAGAAAACCAATGAGTGACAGTTCATGCATAGAATTCTCTGACGTAAGCTTTGCATATCCCCCGGACGGAAGCAAGGACGAAAACGGCAATGTAATTGTTCCATCACCTGTATTTGACCATTTTACAGGTGCAATACCATCTGGATTTACAAGTCTTATCGGACCCAACGGCAGCGGAAAATCCACGTTCATGATGCTTGCAAGCGGGCGGATTAAACCGGACACAGGAAAAGTCACGCTGTTTGGAAAAGACATTGCATCCCTTGATGAAAACAACAAGAACCTCATTGCATCAGTGATTTATCAGAACATGGAATTTGAATCAGACGACAAGGTTTATTCACTTTTGAACTATGTATACACAAACGGTGCATTAAAAGGAAATGCAGCAGGCATACGGAAAGGATCATCCCTTCTTGAAGAGACAATCGAAGTGTTTGAGCTTAAGGAAGTACTAGAGCACGGTTTAAGGCAGCTTAGCAAGGGAGAGATTCAGAGGGTGCTTCTGGCATTCAGCATGTTATATGGAAGTGCCTCGATTTTTATGGACGAGCCTCTTTTTGCAATGGAATGGGAGCAGAAGAGAAATGCCCTTTCATACATACGTGACTATGCGGCAAAAACAAATACCGCTATCTTTATCTCGATGCATGAGCTTGATTTGACAAGGGAATTTGCACAGAACGTGCTTTTGTTCTATCCCAACCGCGACATGGACTATGGCACACCGGAAGAAGTGATGACAAACGAAGCACTGGAAAAAGCATACGGAGTCCCTGTTGCCATGCTCAAGAAATCTGAGGACATGACACGGGAGACCCTAAATCAAATAAGCGAAGTAATTCCAACCCTGAGATGCTGAATCAAGTTCTGCATGACAAAAAGTGTCATTCCGGACCTGATCCGGAATCCAGAGTTGAAATGTTCAGATGCTGAATCAAGCTCTGCATGACAGAAAGTGTCATTCCGGACCTGATCCGGAATCCGGAGTTGAAATGTTCAGATGCTGAATCAAGTTCAGCATGACAATAAAAGGCGTTTCCCCCTTACAATTACTTTAGCAGAATAAAGTCGAACACGAGGAAATTCTTTCCGTAGAAGACACCGCGGGCTTTTATCTTTTTACCCTTAAGCTCTGCAAGAATTTCCATCCTTGAATCCTCAACCTGGACCTGATATGTCTTACCGTCATCTGCCTTTAGCTTGAACGAACGTTTTCCCTGACCGCCGCTTACTTTGAGTTTACCTGTAAGAACAGTCAATTCAGCCTGAACCTCGCCAAATCCATCAGGAACACGAGCAGCACCGCCACCACCGCCCTCACCAAAATCAGCAGGTCTTTCTCCCACCACATGAAGTACATTCTTCTGATTCAGTTCGCTTACTGTATCTTCATCTGCCATATCTTCCTTGGAACCTCCTGCAACAACAGGAATTGCAGACACGGTGATTATTAATGCCATTGTCAAAAATATTATTCTTCGTTTCATATTCTACCCCTATTTTGTCATTGTCGGACTTGATCCGACAATCTTAATCATTCCTCGATACAAGAGATTGCCGTGTCCTGCACGGCAATGACACTTAAGATAGCATGTATCAGTCTATCTTCAGGCTTCCGTTCTCAAGCAGAGTAAAGCTGTGGCCGTCCCTGTAATTGATTGTAATGGTCGGCTCACGTACTATTCCGTCAAAATGAATCAGTGCAGGTGCGTCTCCGTCGTAGTTCTGCCCGATTGCAAAATGACATGTCCTGAAAGCCTTCTCGTCCTCAAGCATGTTTCCTGTTATGGTTGCAGCAGGATTAAGACCGATGCCCAGCTCCCCGATGTTTCTTGCGTTGCGGCTGTACACTGCTCCCTGTCCTTTTTCCAGTTTACCGTTTGCTTCCATTTGAACGGCTTCTTTCTCTGCCGCGGTTACATCCTTTAAAAGCCTCTTAGCTTCCTCGCCACCGCTTATGTCGCTTACAAAACCGCCCTCGACTTTCACTTTTATAGGAGTCTTAAGCATTGCATCGCCGCCGGAAAAAGTCATGCTTCCGTCAAACACAATGGTTCCGCTTATGCCTTTTGATTCCCCCACTCCCGGCAGCTGAGGAGATATGAAAACCTCTCCGCTTGGAACATTTCCGCCGCTACCTGGCTTTGAAAAGTCTCCGTCATCAACAAGAGCCACACGGTCATTCACCGGAACAAGCACATCGGTTCCACCTGGCGAAGTAACATGTACGCTTACGGCATCATTATAAAGAGCACAAATATCCGCACATCTTTTCCTGAGCAAATCATAGTCAATCTGAACTGTCCTCCTGAACATGTCCTGTGTAAGCCCCGGAGTCCACACTGCACGTATGCATTTTTTTCCTGTCAAAAGGTAATCGAATGTATTGTCATAAGTTTCGCCGTTATCCATTGTATATGGGTTTGCTATGGCATCCGCATCTTTTCCGAGCTTGTTTGCAGAAATGGAGAATATAACATCGGGCTCTGTCTTGATTGCACCGATTACAGCTTTCTCTGCCATGTCCATTATGGTTTTCTTCGGCTGGAAAATGAGTGTGGGTTTTGCTTCCACTTCCTGAGATGCAAGATATAAATCCTGTGCAATAAGGTTTGTCTCGGGGTTTGCGATTATCAAAACCGTCTCGCCCTTCTTGATTTTACATACTTCCTGAATCACAGTCTGTGCCGGTGTTTTTGTTTTTGACATTCACGTACTCCTTGCGAAAATTGTCAGGGTCATCCAAAAACAAGATTTGTCATTGTCGGACTCGATCCGGCAATCTATATTTTTGTATTACAATATTTTAAGATTGCCGTGTCACGCACGGCAATGACAATTCTACAGTTTTTAGACATTCTTCTCCCATTCTGAAAATATTAACTCTGCGTTACTTCTACCGTTAAATCCTTGTCACTACTTGCCTTATTATCCTGAACAAAAATATACAGCTTTTCGTTGGAATTGGAAGAAGTCGTGAACCTGAGTGTAACTTCATCTTGTGTTGCCTTTCCGACATTGTGGAATACAAAACCTGTAGGCTGCACGTCCACCGCAGAGCTGCTCCCCAGAATCACAGGACCGTATGTGGTTTTGTTTCTATAATTGCCACTCCACAAATTGATTCCCTTTAGGGTTCCTTCAAGTGTGTTGGGAACATTCATTGAAGTTAATAATCCTGAATTATCAAGCATTGCATAAAGTGTTACATTAGGTCCTGCCCCATTGATACTCGTTGTATATGTATCATTCGGTACAACATTGAATGTATCCAAACCATGATTTCCGGCAAATGTTGTCCTGAAAGCACAAGCCTGAATATATTCTTCCATAAGCTGAGCCCAAGATCGGTCAACTCCAGTAACAGTCTTAACAGCCTTTACTATACTGTCTATTCCAACGGCATTGTTTCTGCTCATTTCCTTTATCAAAGGTACTCCGCCATAGTTACGCACAAGCCATGCACCAAAGGCATAAGCAGTTCCATATGAAACCCAGGAATTTGTATCAAGATACTGTGCTATTCCGCTGTAATAATAATATGCATTGAAATTCTTGATGCGGCCTGTTGCAACCCTGTCTGCATTACCTAATCCAAGCTGATCTCCCATTATGTCCTCGCACAGCATGGAAAGCATCTCGTTGTACCATGTGCAGCTGGTGGTGTCCTTTTGATAGGTAACCGTCTTTGTATTAAAGTCTATCATGTGCTGGTATTCATGGAACAGTGTAGACAAGACAGTACCGCTTACGGAGTTGTTTCCTGTTGTATAAGTATTGCTAGTTGAATTATAGTTGCAGAAAGGTACGTCTATATAGAAATATTTTCCCTCGTTTGTAACGCTTCTTGGGTCTGATCTTGAGTTTGTATACCCTGTATTATAATAATCCTTAGCCCAGAAATAACCTACAACACCGCAGCTTCCCTTTGTACCGTCACGACCGATATCATAAAGAACGATATTCACCCAGTCATTTGTAGGAGCATTTGACAATGGAGTGGATCCTGCCTTAGTCAAAAGCCTGTCGTATGTATTTCCGAAAACCTCTTCCTCAAACTGATAGTGCTGCACGAATTTAAAGACAATATCCTGAATAACGTCTTCGCTGATTTTTGTGTTTACTGAATTAGTATGTCCAGATTCAACATCGCTTGCCTTTGCCCATACAAGACATGCGATATCATCATCAGTTCCAGGCTTATAACCGATGGCATAAAGGGTCATCTGCTCCTGTCTGAATGACGAAATGTTAGCATCTGCATCAACATAGATTGAGCGTGTCTGACCTATCTGTGGATTTGATTTATTCCAGGTATCACCGCTTGCACCAGATCTTGCCGCACTTGGAAGCATAGTCACAGAGCTTGGCGGAACAAAATGACGAACAGGACTCGTATCTGTAGATACATCTTCAACAGCCGCAGAAGCAACTTCCCTAATACCAGTGTCCGCAGCCCTTAAACCAGAGACATAGCGACGAGCCGCAGAACTCTTAATTATGCCGGACGTGTTTGTATTTACATTTGCATAGGTGATAAGCTTGCCGTTAGCACCTGTAATCGTAACTGATGATGTATTACCAGGCAGTTCCAGGAAGTATTGGCCGCCAGAAACATTCATCGTGGTAGAAGAACCGCTTCCACCACCAGAACCGCCGGAGCCTCCCCCACCATCTTCAGTAGGAGTAGCCCTTGCCGTCACCTGAGAAATCAAATTTGAATTTTCATCTTCTTGCTCATAGAGGGAAAGTGTAAATGTATAGGATACGTTATTATGAAGACCATCAACATAGCATCCTGTGGGCAGAAACCCCTGTGCATCAGGCTCCATCCATCCCTTCTGCTCAATTGTAGTTGAATCAGTCCTATTTACTTTAAGTTGAAGGTATCCGGAATAATAGCCGTTATTCCAGGAAAGAGAAACATATTCATTTCCTGGCGTTGCGGTAAAATCGCTAATCTGTCCGAACAAAACCGGAACCAAAATGTTCAGTATGTCACCGCAGGAAACAAAGCACAAAGATGAAATCAATATTACGAGTGCGGAAAAAATTTTTGTAAAAAAACCATATTTAGCACGTTTCACCATTTACCCCCTACTCACTAACTCTTGAAATGGCCCTAAGTTTCCCATAAACTTGAGTTATTTCATCTTCCATTATTTCTTCTGTATTTGGATTTATTTGAGGAAGATTAATGTTACCAGATAATAGTCCACTATTCTTATTATAACTGAGTGTTATCCTCTCTTCCGGCATCTTAATTTTTTCTCCAGTTCTTTTTTCTGACTCAGGGAAAGATAACGATATATTATTTTTATCAACAGAAAAAGTTCCTTCTGTCTCGTCAATTTCATCATCCCATGTAATAATCGTACGAATAACAGTATTACCACTTGTGGCAAAATCAAGCTTATAGGTAAAAGCTCCATAAGGATACAGGTACAGGCGATCCAGTTCATCATCTTCTATCGCACTGAGGATATACCTATATCCTTTAATCTCCATCTCGTCTATCAAATTCTTACACGACGCAAGGGAAATAAGAATCACAAGCGGAACAAAAATCCCTGCCATCAACTTGAGTTTTTTCATATAAACCTCCAGCCAGACTAAAAACAAAAATCAACTCATTCCGTAACAAAGAGAACTTTTCCTATAATTTTAATACAAAAGTTCAATTTCTGCAATCAGAACAAGGCTTTTGGCGGATTTTACATGTCAAAGGGGAAGCCTGAATCATCATCCGTTACCCAGAAACTGTCGCCGTCAGAGATTTTAAGATACAGAAAATTGGTGGAATCCTTCTCCTGCCAGATTATCCTGTTCTCTTCAATTATAAAATTATTCTTGAAATGAGGATTTCCCATCTCGCCGCCATCGTGCATTGTCAGTATGTTACCGCTCGTTTTCCATGTTCCCATACCGATATAGCTGCTTAAAGCCCCTTCGTAATAGACAAAGGTACCGTCCACCCTAAGCTGAATCCTGAAACCATCTCCAAAGCCCTCTTTTTCATAAAGATAGGTTTTTCCCGCAACATTCAGATTTTTTTCGCTCTTACACGAAGCAAATACAACCAGACACAAAACCAAAATGGCCGATAAAGCAATTTTTCTCATAAATCATGCCTCCTTTTACATAAACAACAAAAAACGCAAAACGTTAAAGGGCAAAGTCACATCACTTCCTTTTGAGCCTGTATTATGCTATAGTAGCACAAAGAGGAGCATTGTATGACAGATTTGGAAAAGGCACGTGAATTCTTTGGGGAAGACTACTACGCAACAAAAGCGAGCGGCATTGTAATTGATGAGATCGGAGACCACTATGCTCAGTGCTCAATGGAGATTACCCGAATGCACCAGAACGCATACGGGGGTGTAATGGGAGGAGCAACCTTTACTCTTGCAGACTACACATTCGCAGTTTCCTCAAACTTCAACCAGCCAAAGACCGTTTCCGTTACAAGCCAGATAAATTTCATTGGCATGGCAAAGGGAAAAAAACTCATAGCCAAATCCCATCTGATTAAGGACGGCCGCACCACATGTCTTTACGGAATTGATGTAAGCGATGACCTGGGCAACAAGGTGGCATTTGTAACCATAAGCGGCATGAAGCTTAATGCCTGATACAAAAATATAATATGGGGAAAAATTGCATTTTATAAAACTTACAGACTTCTACGAATCAATTTTCGGGTGCAAGACTTACAAGATTTCTCTGGATGCAGGATGTACATGCCCAAACCGCGATGGAACCAAGGGAACCGGTGGATGCATATTTTGCTCTGAATCTGGAAGCGGAGATTTTGCCTCGGACAGGAATCTTTCCATAAGAGAACAGATTGGGCAGGGCATAAAGCTTGTTGAATCAAAAGTCCACGGAAGAAGCGGAGAACGCGAGGGGAAATACATAGCCTACTTCCAGAACTTTTCCTCCACCTATGGGAATGCCACATCACTTCTTGCCAAATACCGGGAATCACTTTTGTGTGATAAAGTTGAAGGACTTGCCTTTGCCACCCGCCCCGACTGCCTGAATCAGGAGATATTGAACGGACTAGCAGAAATCTCAAGAGAACACTTTGTTCAGATAGAGCTGGGACTACAGACTTCAAATGAAACCACCGCAGGCACAATCAACCGCCTTTACACAAATCAGGATTACATCGATGCCATAAAAAGAATCAAAAAGGCTTCCCCGGAGATTCACATCGTAAGCCACTTGATTTTCGGCCTCCCCGGAGAAACAGAAAAAGACATGATGGATTCAGTTAAGTTTGTAGTTCAGCACAACAAGGAAAGCGGACAGTTTTTCGGCATAAAGATCACCGTCCTCTACGTCCTGAAAAACACGGCACTCGCAGACATGTACCAAAGAGGCCAATACCAGCCCCTGAGCCAAGATGAATACTTTGGGTTGCTAAAAAAGGCCCTTCCCCTGCTACCGTCAAACTGCATAGTCCACCGCCTAACCGGAGACCCGCCCAAAGGGAAGCTCCTGGCCCCCGCCTGGCCCACCGACAAAAAACGCGTCCTGAATGAGCTGAAAAAGATTTATTGACCTGTAATCTGATTACAAAACTCCGAACCAATCTTTTATCCTCTATATTGACTTAACATTCATTTTCCTATAATATATTATCACTTCGGGACATTAGCTCAGTTGGTTAGAGCAGGGGACTCATAATCCCTTGGTCCTAGGTTCAAGTCCTAGATGTCCCAAAAAATCTCCAGCTCATTTAACTATTTCACTACACATTACTATTTAGTTCTAGGACTTGAAGCGTAGTGAACGCCGACCAGGGGGGAGGAAAAGCCGCCATGGACGGCGGCGTCAGTGAACGGAGCCGGGGGTGGAGTA
>JAGADS010000321.1 GCA_017613485.1 Treponema sp. | reverse complement strand
TGCTCTTGAGTCGCTGCCATGGTACCTCCTTTCAAAAAATAGCTAATTTCTCCATTTTGTCCAATTTATATAATACACCGAATTTAAAAAATAAGCAAATTTTTTTTTATATTTAAGGGAAAAATATTAAAAAGGAAAAAAAAGACCCGGCGATTATTGAATCAAGTCAAAACCACCGGGTCAGCCTGTAATTACCGCGCGTGATACGGTAATCTAAGTATGTTATTCGTTAATACCCCAATGCATACAGACAGAGAGGACAGTATTCTCCGCCATGAGAACAGTCCGTCTCAAGACAGTGGATATTGGGGAACTGCTTATTATGGACACTTACCATATTGCTCATCAGTGTGTATCTCAGCAAGGAATGGGTAAAACGCCATGTAGTGTTTGCATTATTGTAATAGACCAGATTACCCGCTTGTGACTGTAGATTTCCATCGTCAAACCAGTGGACAATGGCAAACTGCCGGCCTTCAAGTTTTTTTGCCAGTGTGGGATCACTTGTCTTAAGAGTCTTAAGGACCTGTTCCCTCTCCCAGTCATAAATCTTTTTACGCCCGTGGAATCCATCGTCATTGGTCTTTCGCCATTCATTGTAGCTTATCGGAACTGTAACCAGAGAACACTCAACCTTATTGGGTAAATCGGCACTAACCCTTTCCTGGATAGAAGGTATAGTCTTTTGAACATCAAATCCCGGAGTAAATGTTTTTGCAGATCCGTCCGTATCCGTAAAATGAACGAACAGCACTGGAATAGTTTCCTGCTGCCACAGAGAATGATCAAGCAGCTTGCGTGCCTGGAAGTATTTTTCCATTCCCCCTGCCCTGAAGTGGACATTTTTCCAAGCTTCGGGATTAACAACATCGGGGAAGTCATAGGAGTCAGAGAACAGTCCCTGCTGCCATCCCTGCTGACTAGAAGACTCCACAGTGAGCCATCCTCTTACAGCCGGGTTACTTGCATTCCTTATGTAACTCTGGATTACGGCCTCGCTTACTCCACGGTCAATCATCCATTCAACGAATTCACAGAATTCCTTGTCGCGCGTCCACTCATAGTTCTCAAGTGCATTCTGGTACTCATTCTTCTGGCTTATCGGAACAAGGACAATATCCTCATCACGGCTCCATGTCTTTACCCTTGTCAGGTCTATGGACGGATCAATCTTGGTGAACATCTGCTTTATGACATCCCGGTCAAAGTTGAATGAATCATCCCTTATTATCCAATATTGATAGCGGAGATCAAAATCTGCATACCGTTTTCCAACATAGACGTTCTTGCCTGGTTCAGTGAACCATAACGAATAACCACCAACATTGCTTACCTGATAATTACTGCTGGTAAACGGAACCCTTGTGACATACTCAGCCTTATCATCGTAGTATACAATGGAATAATCCCCGGCCATCTGCATAACTGCACTGGCATCGACCAGATTCATCCCCATCCTCATGCTACCATAATTGCCACTCGCCATGGAAATACCGTTTATCCTTGCATCCGGAGCAAACACACTCAGATTGGCAGGCATCCACGCTGTTGTATGTGACCAGAAGAATTCAAGAAGCTCTGCACCGTCAATACCATAGTTCTCCAGTGACGGATCTACATAAGGAAGATCCTTGAACTGTCCGTAATTAAGGGCTGTGGAAAGATTCTGGAAATTATCACCGTTGGGGTAATGAGAGAAAATCATATATGCAGGATCCACGTCAAACCATCCCCATGTGCAGTCAAGGAGAATATCACCTTTATCCGTATGTACGCAGTTCCATGCATGGGCATTTTTTTCGTCTGTCAGCTCATTCATTGTATTATAGGAGGAATCCAATTTTACCATTCCAGTCACATAATCAACATCAAGTCCAACAAAGATTCCGAACTCAAAGAACAGGCTTGAATAGCCGTCACATACACCCTTTCTGTTCCTGAATGTTCCCTCGGCACTTCTTGCATCAAGAGAACTGTCAGAAAAGTTGTCAGGGTTTCCCACAGAGGCAGAATCATAAGAGATGTTTTTCTTGATCCATGTAAATAAGGCACGTGCTTTTTCCTTGTCGGTCTTAGCTGTCTTTGTGATTTCCTTTGCGGCTTTCTCGAGCGTCATGGTTGTCGAAAGATTAAGTTTCTCGACATACGAATCTATGGAAGAAAAATCCTCTTTTGCGGCTGGTGTCTTTTTCGGCTTGAATGTAGTTCCGTTGTCTCTTGAAGGCGTTGTAAAATTAACCTGACGTACGTTGGAGCCACGTTTAGCGCTTATGGATTTTTTAAGCGTAAGGAGCTTTTTGTTCTTTGTTTCCGTTCCATAAGTATATGTGGCGCTCGGATATGACAGATGACTCCATGGTGTGCTTGTAGAAAGTACCAGCGGGCTGTCGGCTGTCAACTTAGGTGTGGTATATGAGCTTGTAGTTCCTGTTTTTCCTGTAGAAGCTGTTGTTGAGCTTGAAGTGGTACCTGTCTTTGATGTGCTGGTGCTTGTTCCGGTTGAGGCTGTTGTCGTTGAGGAGCCTTTGCCTGCTGAGGTGTTTGTCGTCGTAGTTGATGAGGCAGTTGTTGAAGCGGTGGTCGTCGTTGTAGAAGTCTTGCCACTTGAAGTTGAGCTTGTTCCTGTTTTTGTGCTTGCAACGCTTTCCTGATATTCCTCAGGTAGAGGGGCACCTGTGTATCCGCAGAAGTTTCCGTTCTGGTCACGGTTCAAGTCTGTCTTTGAAAGGTCAATCGAGCGGTAGAACTGCTCTAGGTCCAGGTCAATCGCATCCAGAACAGAAGAATATGAATTCCAGCACTGATATTTGAGGTTAT
>JAGADS010000033.1 GCA_017613485.1 Treponema sp. | reverse complement strand
GAAAGATGATTGCAGAGATGAACGGCAAAGATGCAACTCAAGAGAAAATTATGACGGAAATAATCAATTCCGGTAAAAAGGATATTTAGGAGATAACGATGGGAAATACTAAATCAAGTGGCATTAAGGACTCAATGAAGTCTACGCTAAAAGGTAACACCATGATGTTTATACTCGTTGGTGTAATGATATTATTTGAAGTATTGATTCAGCTTGGTGGTCACGGTTCTCTGTTTGCACCACAGAATATTACAAACATTATTCGTCAGAATGCATACGTAGCTATTTTGGCAACAGGTATGCTCTGTTGTATTCTTACCGGTGGTAACATCGATTTGTCTGTCGGTTCTGTAGTAGCCCTTGTTGGTGCTCTTGCAGGTGTGTTTATCGTAAACATGGGAATGCCAGTTTGGGCCGCAATTATTCTCTGTCTTTTGATAGGAACAGGTATCGGTGCATTCCACGGTTTCTTTATCGCATACATCCATATTCCGCCGTTCATCACGACTCTGGCCGGTATGCTTTTGTGGCGCGGTGTTGCAACAATCATCCTCGACGGAAAACCAATATCTCCGTTCCCACAGAAGTTCCTGGTATTGTTCGAGAGCTTCCTGCCTAATTCAGAGGCTGCCAAAGAGAAGTTTGGTGAATTCGTCTTCATGGGTGGCTGGGTAGACAAGTATACAATGATCATAACCCTGGCTGTAACAGTAATTGCTGTTTTCCTTTACATCCTCCTGGAAATCATCAGCCGTGCAAAGAAAATCAGAAAGAATTATACAGTAAGCTCAAAGGGTGCTTTCATCCTTAAGCTGGTTGTTCTTTCAATTGTCATCTTAATCCTTGGTCAGTTCCTTGCCCGTGACCGTGGTATTCCGGTTATCCTGATTCTTCTTGGCATTATCGTCGTAGCTTACTCATATTTCACACAGAATACGGTTCCTGGCCGCTACCTGTACGCAATCGGTGGTAACGAAAAGGCAGCACGTCTTTCTGGTGTAAATACAAACAACGTAATGTTCTTTGCATACACAAACATGGGATTCATTTCTGCAGTAGCCGCATTGGTAACTGTTGCCCGTCTTAACTCAGCACAGCCTACAGCCGGTACAAACTATGAAATGGATGCAATCGCTTCCTGCTTTATCGGTGGTGCCTCAGCATACGGTGGAACAGGTAAGGTTTCTGGTGCTGTAATCGGTGCCATATTCATGGGTGTCTTGAACAACGGTATGTCTATCCTTGGTGTAGACGCAAACTGGCAGAGGGCTGTTAAGGGTCTGGTTCTCTTGGCTGCTGTTATCTTTGACATTGTATCAAAGAACAAGAAAGGCAAGAAAAACTAATAAAAAAAAGAGGCTGCAATTGAAACAACATTCAACTGCAGCTTCTTGATCCTCCAGTGATAGAGGGTCAGTTTCAAAAATTAAAAATGTAATAGGGATATCGTTCGTACCTCCTAAGACAAACGGATTCTAAAAACCTTATGAAACTGACTCAAGAGTGTTTTCTTATTTAGGCAGGCGGCTTGTCAAGTTACCTGCCTTTTTTTATGTCCTGATTATTCGTTAACAGCGGCGGCTGCTTCCTCTGCGGCTTCGAGGAGATCCGGCTGTTCGGCGGCTAAGCGCTTTTCACAGAACTTACAGATTGTTCCTCTTCCTGCGTCCATTGCTTCCTGAGCAGAACCTGTAATGAGGGTTTCTGAGCGGTCAAGAGCCTGACAATCATCATAGATGTGGAATTTCTTACCATGCTCTGTCCAGTAAACAGTCTGACCTGCGTTTGCGGCGGCTACTGCCTCTGCTGAAATCGGGTTCCAGTCATAGCTTGCGAGACCTGAGATTGCAAGGAAGATTGCGGCAACTACTGTTCCAACTACCTTGGTCTTTTTGTCTGCATCCTTGTTTGTAAGAAGAAGGATGATGAACGGAATGAAGGCAACTGCGGCTACGAGTACACCCATGTTGTTCCACAGCCAGAACTTAACGGCATTCTTCTGTGAGGCGGGATCCTTGTGGTTTGCATTTTTCCACAGCTGTGAGCCGATGATTACAAAAATCATGTCCAGAACAAGTGCACCTATTGCCTTGTAGAGTGGCTGAATCTTTGGAAGGATGGCAATTTTCTCAAAAATAAAGGCGACTGCCAAAGCTTCACATGCCAGTGCGAGAATCCACAGAATTACTGCACCGATGCGTAAACCTGTTGCTCCTCCTGAACTTGTAGTTGTAGCTGCAGCGGCTGGGCGGGGCTTGCTAGTTACTGTCTCTCCGGTTGATGCTGAAACAATCTTATGTTCTTTCCTTTCTGCCATAAATATATCTCCTTGCAGGTATAAAATTAGTATTATTATACCAAAAAAGTGAAAAAATTCAACTTAAACAACGGGTTTTGGGCAATGCTTAAAAATTTCTGAAACCTTTGTGCCTTATACTTGTCTAATATACTGTAGACTTATATCCGATAGGATTTTATAATGTGAATAAATGTAAATAATGGAGTTTTGAGGGAAAAAATGAGTGAGAAAACAAAAATTTGGATGAGAAAACCAGTAATTCCGGTGTTTTTTGCCACGGATAACAATTATGTACCGTTTTTGGCCGTATCCATGACTTCTTTGCTTGAAAATGCATCTGCTGATTACGAGTATAAAATCTATGTTTTAACCACAAATCTGGATTCAAACCTTCAGGATGAGTTGAAAAATACGCTGGAAGAGAAAAAGGGAGCAAAGACAGCCTCAATTGAGTTCATTTCACTTAAAGACAAGCTGGATGAAATTCAGGATTTGTTCCATTTAAGGGATTATTATTCAAAAGAGACCTATTACCGCTTCTTTATACCGAATCTCTTCCCGGAATATGACAAGGTTCTTTATCTTGACTGCGACATCATCATTCTGGATGACATTTCCAAGCTGTATAATACGGAATTGGGAAGCAATTATGTAGCCGCCGCCAACGAAGAGGTCATGACAGAGGTTGACGTGTTTGGAACTTATGTAGAGAAAGCACTGGATGTTCCACGCGAAGACTATTTTAATGCCGGTATCCTCTTAATGAATGCAAGGCTGTTCCGTGAGGATAAAATTGCAGAGCGTTTTGTAGACTTGATTCAGCGCTTTACGTTCAGGGTTACGCAGGACGAGGATTATCTTAATGTTCTCTGCAAGGACCGCGTAAGACAGCTTGATTTGGGCTGGAACAAGACTGCATTTAAGAATCCGAAATTCGATGATGCAAACCTCAAGCTGATTCACTATAAAATCAACTGGAAACCGTGGCACTATGAGGGCACTGAGTACGAGGAATACTTCTGGGCCTATGCCAAAAAAACAGCCTATTACGACAGGCTCATTGCAATGCGTGAGAATTATACTCAGGAGCAGAAGGACAGGGATCATCAGGGATATGAGAATCTTGTAAAGCTGGCAGAAAAAGACACAGTTGACCCCAAGAATTACCGCAATACGATGATAAAGGAAAGAAGCCTTATTTCAGGCATACTTTATAACGTAATGGGATTCCTTCACCTAAGGCGCAGCTATAAAGCAAGGAATGTCCAGCACTATGAGTGAAAAAGCACCTGACAGACTAAAAGTACTTGAACGCATAAAGGAGTATGAGGAAAAAGGCTGGTTCAACAAGGATGTAGAGGATGATCCGCCTACTATACCTCTTACCCCGGATAAATGTGACTATCTGAACAAAAAGCTCAAGAACAAAATCCTTACATGGTATGTGAACATAAAGGCATACCGTTTTATTGAAAAATTAATGAGGGAAAAAAAGCTCATCGTAAAGGAAATAAAGGGAATAGAAAATTTCGAGGCGATAAAAGACAGTGGAATGATAATAACATGCAACCACTTTAATGCCTTTGACAATTTTGCCCTGCACTATGTTTTCCATCCGTACATCGGTACAAATCTGTACAAGGTTATCCGTGAGGGTAACTTTACCTCTTTTCCGGGGCTGTACGGCCTGTTCTTCAGACACTGCAAGACACTTCCTCTGGCTTCAAGCTATTCGTGCATGAAACTGTTCATGGAGGCAATGGATGTCCTGCTTAAACGCGGAGAAAAAGTCCTTGTGTACCCGGAGCAGGGCATGTGGTGGAATTACCGTAAGCCACGTCCCACGGTAAGCGGTGCGTTCACATTTGCGGCAAAGAGCAATGTTCCCCTTCTGCCTGTTTTCATCACGATGAATGATTCTGATTTGATTGGAGATGACGGTTTCCCGATTCAGGAATATACGGTTCATATCTCACCTGCAATTTTCCCAAAGCCTGAATTCTCAGTTCATCAAAACCGTGAATACATGCAAAAAGAAAACGAAAGAATCTGGAAAGAAATCTATGAGACAACTTACGGAATACCGCTGACATATACAACAAAAACTCAAGATGCGGAATAGCCATGGACAAAAAACTGCCGCCGGTAATCTATTACAGTGATGAGTTGTCAGATGAGTTTTCAACTGCACAAATCGAACCGATAAAAATCGATGCTAATTACGAGTACGGGGACGATTCCCTATGGTGGAAAATAAAGCATTATTTCTGGTACAGGATAGTTGCAACTCCTATAGCATGGTTCTACATGAAATTTACCTATGCTCACAGAATTGCAGGAAGAAAAAAAATAAAGCCATATAAAAAAAATGGATTCTATATTTTCGGGAACCATACAAATGCCATAGCAGATGCTCTTATACCTTCATTTGTTTCATGGCCCAAGCATACTTATGTAATTGTTCATGCAAATAATGTATCGATTCCGGGAATGGGGGAGGTTACAAAATACATGGGTGCTCTACCACTGCCGGATGATGCAGCCGCAACCAGGAATTTTCTTGAGACAGTAAAGCTGCGTTCTGAAACAGGCAAGAGCATGACAATTTATCCCGAGGCTCATATTTGGCCATTTTATACAGGCATACGACCGTTTGTAGATGTTTCGTTCAGGTATCCGGTGCAATATGAAAAGCCGGTATTTGCGTTTACGAATACATATCAAAAGAGACGTTTTTCAAAAAATCCACGTATTGTAACTTATGTTGACGGACCTTTTTTTGCCGATGAATCACTTTCACCAAAAGAAAAGCGGACACAACTGCGTGATATGGTGTATAATGCAATGTGCGAGCGCAGTAAAAACAATACGGTAGAATTAATCAAATACATAAAAAAGGAAAAAGAAAATGATTAACATTTTATTCTGTGGAAATGATAAGGTTTTTGACGGAATTCTAACATGCATGCTTTCAATTTTTAAGAGGACAAAAACAACCGAGCCGTTTAATGTCTATGTTTTTACAATGGATGTATCCCACATAAAACCGGAATATAAATGCATCACGGATGAGCAGATTAGATATCTTGAGAATATTGCCAAAAGACAGAACACGGAAAACAAGATAACAAAAGTAGATGTCACCGATGTTTATACCAAGGAATTTGCCAACTCCCCCAATGAGCAGTGCTATTGCTCTCCGTATACACTTTTAAGGCTTCTTGCGGATTTGATACCAGGAATACCCGAGAAATTCCTTTATCTGGATGCAGATTTATTGTTCAATGATGACATAACAAAGCTTTATAACATGGATGTCAGTGAATATGAATATGCGGCAGCCCCAGACCATTACGGAAAACTGATATTGTTCTGGCAGAGAAAATTCATAAATGCAGGCGTGATACTGTTTAATGTAAAAAAATGCAGGGAAACAGGTTTGTTTGAGAAATCAAGAAAAGAGATAAAGGCACATAAGCTCACATTTGCCGATGAAAGTGCAATCATCAGGAGTACGACAAAACAGCTCAAAATCAGCCAGCGCTTTAACGATCAGAAGTTCCTCTACAAGAAAACAGTTATCCGCCATTTCTCCAAGAGGCTGTTCTGGCTTCCATATCCCCACACTGACAACATCAAGCAGTGGATGGTAAGCAAAGTCCACACAGTATTCAAATACACCCAGTTTGATGATGTTCTGTATGAGTACATCTATCTGAAAAAATGTTTCGAAAACGGCGTGGAACCGTATGTTAGATAATACCTACTTTTTTGCCAACTGAACTGTAGCATTTGAAAGCCGGAAACTGTCATAGCCGTGATATTCATAGACTTCAAAATTACCGGTTACGATTATCTCCTGATCGTCTTTTGGTTTTGTGACACCTGCAACCGGTTCAAACTCAAGGCCCTGGGCGCAGCAGGCGGTTGCATCCATTACAATGCATGAATAGCCGTTGTCCCCGAAATCATTTGTATAATAATATGACTGTCCCTTTATGCGGATTTTTTTCCCCTGATATTCCTCTGGGACACAGAGCATGTTGAATATCTGAGAGTAAACGAACGTCGCGCTTTTGTTGGTTAAATCAAGGTCAACGTCGGAGTCCTCATCTTCTGGAATAGCCATGTTATCCTGGGGCGGAGGATTGTTATCTGCAAACAGGCTGTTTATTGGTGTAATTGATTCTGAGGTAACATCATTCTGTGCAATTGCATTCTCTTTGCTTTTAGATGAGCATGAAGAAAAAACAATTAAAAGGCAAACAGAAAGGATTAATAATCTTATTTTCATATAAAAGCTCCAGAGTAAGGATG
>JAGADS010000320.1 GCA_017613485.1 Treponema sp. | reverse complement strand
GGTTTTGACACTCGTTACTGTTCCTGGAAACGGTAAGCCAGTTACTACAAATCTTCTTGGCCCGCTCATCATAAACAAAAAGACAAGAGAAGGAATGCAGGTTATCTTGAATGATGCAGAATGGACAACAAAATTTAACCTGGTTGAAGGACTCAAGCGAAAAAAGGAGGGCAAATAATGCTTATCCTTTCCCGCAAAGTTGATGAAAAAATTATCATAGGAAATGACATTACCCTGACAATAATAGAGATACACGGAGATCTTGTTAAAATCGGTGTCGAAGCTCCAAAAAACGTAAAAGTATTCAGACAGGAAGTCTTTGAGGCAATACAGGCAGAAAATAAAGCCGCTGCAAGTCAAACAAGTGATGACGAGCTTAAGAAACTTTTCTCATGAATTCTGCTTCTTTTCGTAAACAATCTCAGCTTCACTTTTCCTTACATAAATAGGGCCGTCATAGTCCTTTAGCGGTTCAAGGCCTTCTTTGATTCCTTTCTCAGTTAGTTCAAATAAAGAGCTGCATCCGTCATAAAAGGGAGAAAGCAAATTAAATCTGATCAAAGGAGATATTTCCCTTGCACGATAAATGAATGTATCTGCACCGGGACCACACACTGTTATCTCATCTTCATCTGTAAAAAGAGAAAGTATTTCATCTATTGTCTTATCATCATCATCTAGTATTTTCTTTCCGTTTGCATAAATCGCAAGAAAAAATTCATCTTCTTTTGCTTCGATTAAAGAAAGAACTCTATGCCGGCTGTTCCTGTAGTCATGGCTGTATGCATCAAGAGAAGGAATGCCGTAAACAGGAATATCATGGCTCAGCGTAAGGGCTTTTAACGTGCTTAATCCAAGACGTAATCCAGTAAATGTTCCAGGTCCCAGAGTAAGGGTTGTGTAATCAAGATCAGATGGCTTAAGATCAATTTCCTTCATCACATAATCAACAGCAGGCAGAAGTTTCTCTGACTGTCTTATTCCGACATCCAGAACAGTTTTTACTGTGTAAATATCTTTTTTCGCGGCTATGCTTAATCTTGATGTTGCACAGTCTATGGCAATTGAATTCATTCGAGGCTCCCGTTGTTCCAGTTATGGATTTTTATTTTTCTTTTACCATCGTTGTCTGCATCGATTCTTAGCGTTATTGTCTTCTTTGGCAATACTGATTTGACTTTTTCGCTCCATTCAATTATACAGACACCGTTTCCGTAAAGAAGCTCCTCAACTCCAAGATTTAAAAAATCCTCAGCTCCTTCAAGGCGATAAACGTCCATGTGGTAAAGAGGCATTTTTGTTCCTGAATATTCGCTTATAAGACAGAAAGTAGGGCTGGTTATGGTATCATCAACTCCAAGAGACTGTGCTATTCCTTTTGTAATAGTTGTCTTTCCTGCGGCTAGAGTACCTTCCATTGCAATTATGTCGCCTGGTTTTAAAAGAGAACCGATTTTACGTCCAAGCTCAATGGTTTCTTCTGAACTGTTTGTCTGAAATGATAAATCCATATTTAATCAGGGTAAAACTCCCTCGGTATACATTGAGTCTATGAATTCCTTTAGCGATTTCTTAACTGGCATTACCGGATAGTTTAAACTGGAAGGAAGACTCTCGATTTCTATATTTTTCTGTCCAAGCGGATTTATTTCAATGGTAAAAGAAACAGGAACAGTAACTTCTTTTGCAAGGATATCCAGTACGGCGTTTCCTCTATACCGATTGATGTAATATATATAACCGTCTTCTCTTGAAATTGAATTGATTTCCTTGACCTTCATGCTGTTAGAAATGCGTTATTAACGCAAGCCTCCTTAAGAATTATCTTTATCCCGTATACCCGTAAACAAAAGCGTATATCTGATTTTTTGCTGCTATTGATATATCGGTGAATTTTATATGCAGTATGAATTGATTCTGGTCAGGACTCTTTTTGGTAGAGATAATCAAACCGACTGCACTCTGTTCTTTTTCATTAATCGAAAATTTTATATGTATGTACTGCTCTTCTTTTATAGGCATTGTACATGAGATTCTGGCACCGTCTGCTGAAATATCCTGAAGAAATCCGTCATACTTATTCTCAAGGATCTCGTAGCTTTTTGAAGTGCCGTCAGCTTTTTTTGCTGTTGGTTTTACGGCAGAAAATGCACAGTGGCTTATATATGAAAGACGCTTATACTTTCTTCGCTGAACAGGTTTCAGACTGTTGGAATTTGAAATGAAAAGTGAATATACACCCTCTTTTGCCTCTTCGTAACGCATAGCCCTGGTCTGCAATGTATAGCTTATATTTCCTCTTGAGGTAAATGAAAGCATGAAACGTGAAAGAGGCTCAGGTTTTCTGTCAGATTCAGCAAGTGCTTTTGGAATGTTTAGTTCAATTGATTGCGGTGTATTTTTTACAAGAGTAAGGAACCAATCCCTTCCGTCTATGTCCTTGAATGTAAATTCATGACCTACTGCAAGACTGTTTGTCGTAGTGATGAAAAGAGCCTCGTCATGTGCTTTTTCCAGTTTAAACTGAAGGGAGAACAGTACGGAAATCTCATGATCATCAGCATGACTGTTAATCATTTCTGAATATTTTCTTTTAAGAAGTTCTTCAATCGGACCAGTTTCTTTTATGAGGTACTCAATGTTTGGAGGAGTATAATCCATGCATATCTGCTGAAGTAATCTTTGTTCCTCTGCATCAAGTGAAGCTATGCGGGAAACAGCAAGAATATTCTTTTTTGATGTAACTTGATTTTTGTGCTCGTCTATGTATTTTTTTGATGAATGCTGCTTATGAATATGACGTGTTATAAGATGAATTATCAAAATACCTAAAATAACTAATGCAACAATAATCAAGAAAGTGAAAATAAAGGGGTTTTGACGTGCAGTAAGTGGAGAACCATTTCCATCTAGTCCCATAAATCTATCTCCTGTATACTTTTAGAATTGAACATGTATCTGTTTAACATTATACACGGAAATTATAAAGTCTGCAATGCTTGAATGACAATTTTTAATCTTGGACTTATTTCGTATTCAGAAAGGTCTCCAACTGTTACCGAATCCTTTGATTCCATGGCCTGCTCAAAATCTTTCAAGATTGGAGAGAATTCCTCAAAAAATGCCTGAAGGTTGTTTCCCTCAATCGAAATCTGCTGATAAAGTTCAGGAAAAAGAGCAGACATACGTGCAACATGAACAAAATCAGACATTGCAACGGCAAGTGAGTTGATTATGTCGGAGGCTTCCCTGTCTTTGCCACTCTGGAGAAGAACACTGATTTCCGGGAGTTTTGAATCTATTTCCTCAAAATTTGAGGCACAATTATGGAAAGATTCAATTACAGTCGGTTTTGATACAACGTCAAGCTCAATAACGGTGTCTTCGGTAAGCTCTATGTCAAGAATACTGTCGATGTCATCCGCCTGAATAGTTTTCCCGTTAAGTTTGATTTTTGTTGTGGTAGCCTGATTTTTATCTGCCTCAGACTCGAATGACTTAAGGAAATCCCCTACAGTCTTCTCATTGTCAAGGGTAATGTCAACATCCTCGCCATTTACCTTTAATTTCACGTTTTGCCTCACTTTCTGCTGTTATTCAACTGATCCGACCAGTTCTTGATCGTAGACTGCTGACCTTCCAGACTATTGAGAGTACTTTCCATTGTGGAATACTTGGATTTTAATTCAGCTTCCTTTTTGTCAAGCTGAGTCTGGAGTTTTGTTATCTTTGAATTGGAGTTATCTATCTTTGTTTTGAGGCTGGAATTCTTTGTGGAGATGATACCACCTGTTCTTGTCCATGCCTCAAGCTGCCTGTCAAGCATGTAGCCGATGCCGCTGTCAATGATAAGGTCGCCGTCCTGGTCAAAGCCAAAGAGATCCTTGATTTGCTCAAGATTTGATTCAAGCTGACTGTCAAGTTTCTTCTCGTCAATCTCAAGATATCCGCGCAATTGGGATGCATTGTAACCAGAGCTTCTTCCGCTTGCGTTTGTGGATATGCCTATCTGATTGAGCATCGTGATGTCTGCGTCATAACCGTAGTTGTAATTATTTGATACAATCTGCTGGAATTGGGATTTTCCGTTTGTAAGCGAGAAGTCACCCTGGAACATTCCCAGCTTCTGCATCATTTTTTCCTGCTCGCTTTCAGAAAGATAATCAAGCTCATTAACGATTTCAGGCTTGTTTGTGGTAAGGACATTCATCTCCGCAATAACCTGATTGTATTGACCTACAAAAGTAATCAGGGCATTTTTTGCACTTTCCTTGTCAGGGTTTATCGTGATTGTAGCTGTTTTATCGGTTTTTTCATGAATGTGTAATGTAACGTCTGGAACAACATCATCTATGTCGTTTGTGCCTCTTGTAATTGTAATGCCCTCGTATTTGATTATGGCATCGCCGGCAGTTCCCACTGCATGATTCGGTTTAAAACCGATTCCTTTTTCACCGTCGTATGTTTCAGGCACTGACATAGAAAGCTCTTTGCCTGTGTTTGCATTCCTGATTATAATGCTTACGGCATCAGGATATTCAGGAAGGGAAATGATTACGGTCATCTCTCCGTCTGGATGCTTTGTTATTGAATTATCGGATACAGCTTCCTCGCTTCCATCAGAGTTCTTTACAAAGACGTAGCGGTCATCCTCCACTGGGACAACAGGATTTGCAAGAGCCATCTGTGTGAGTGTACTGTCGTTTTCCTCGTTGTAAACCGTGACACCCTTATATTCAACTGAACCAGGATTTGCCATGGTAGGGGAGGCGAGTCCTGCGTTTATTTCATCCGTTATGTCCTCTGTTGGAGAAACTGTGATTGTAAACTCAATTTTTCCATCAGGTGCATTTTTTGCTTCCTCTGGAATTGGAATTTCAAATCCTCCGCGAGGTGAAACTGTTATTGTATTTCCGTCAGATGTGACACCGCTTCTTGTAATGGGAGGCAGGTTGGATTGCGGGTTAAGGTCATTAGTTGTTGGGGTGGTAAAGGATTCTGGTTTTGATTCAAGTTTCGTTACACCTTCACCAGACGTTTGAGTTATCATATCGATTTGTTTTGCAAAATCGTAGGCGGCATCCTGAAAGACCAGCTTGTTTTCAAGTCCAGGTTTAAGGCTTTCAATTAAAAGGGCTCTTTCTCCCGCACTTACACCGATAACTGAGGCTTTTAAAAGATTAGTGCCCCTCTTATTCAATCCAGAGACAAAATCAGTCAGTTTTCCGCCCTTCCAGTTGTAGGAAACAGTCTTGTCGCCAACCTTAAAGGTATAGACACCTTTCTCGACACGCATGTTTTTGTCTATATTGCCGCTTAAAAAACGGTCTGCCGTTGCAGGCTGTATTACGTCGATTTTAAAAGAACCGTAATCCGCGTCACGGTCTGCATCTGCTGTGATTGCGTATTCATCAGAAGAGGTTGCGAGCTTATTGTTGAAAGGATTCTCAAATGAGTATAAGGATTTTACACTCGTACGGAGCGCAGACATTTTCTGGTTTACGTCACGCCACGCTCCCTGCTGCTCCTCATATTTCTCCAACTGAGCCTGTTCCCGCTTTAACGGTATGCGCTCAGTTTCCATGAGGGCTTCTACGAGGTCGTTAGTCTTGTATTTGTCGGTTACACCCGGTATGCTAATTCCGTCAGCCATATCCCCGTCCCTTCAAAAAAAGGTAAGTCTACGCTGTCCGGTTTGAACAGCGCAGGCATTTATATCATTTCGTCAAAGAGCAGTCCAATGGCATGTTTCATCTGAATCTGAATTTTCTGCAGATCTTCAGACGGAATCTGCCTGATAACCTTGTTGGTCGCAGGATCAACTACTTCAACAATGACTCTGTCCAGCTCATTGTTAATCTTGAACTGAACTGTATGTCCTAAAACCATGTCGGAAAGCTGCTGTAGTTCCTGCACGGTTTTTTCTGTCTTGGCCAGATTATCGGCAAGGTTTTGTGATACTTCTGCAGCACTCGTAGGAAGCACATTCGTATCGGTAAACTGTACTTGTGCGCGTGCACTACTTGTGTTGAAGAAAGAACGGCCATCCATTGCCATTACCGGCCCAATCGTACTGTTTATCGTATTCATGGACTTTTTCCTCCTGAAAAGAAAGAGCGGGGAAGGTGGCGCAACCTTCCTCCCCTTTACGCATAATTTGTCAAAAAGATGACATCCAGTTCTCTCTTAGACAATCCATGCGGTTTTATAACTACTGAAGCAAAGCCAATACATTCTGTGACTGGGCGTTGGCCTGTGCCAGCATTGCTGTACTTGCCTGTGTCAGAATAGAATCCCTTGTATATTCTACAATCTGAGAAGCCATGTCAGTATCACGAATGACTGATTCTGCACTCTGTGTGTTCTCAGCTGCGATGGCGATACCTCTTGATGCTGTCTCAAGGCGGTTCTGATATGCACCCAAGTCTGCCCTCTGTTTGTTGACAAGTTTAAGTGCGTTATCGAT
>JAGADS010000319.1 GCA_017613485.1 Treponema sp. | reverse complement strand
TCCAAAGAAAAATATCAATATTATCTCACTGAAAACCATACGTGCAGGAATGCTCGCATAGATTCTGAACATCGGGTTTTCCTGCATTAGATAGGCATTGGCAGGAGATACAATCATGGTTATAAAATACTGGACATAGAAAAGTGCCTTTGACAAAAACAAAAACACGCTCCTCATATTCACACAAAGCAAAAGTCCCAGCAAAAGTCCAGGAAGGGCACCGGTGATTCCAGTAATAAAGCCCTTGTATATGAAGACAGTCTGTACACTTCTTTTTGAGCTTCCCAATGCAGTAAGGACAGCTATTTCCTCACGTCTCTCATAGACCATTCTCCTCATGCCGTTGTAAATGTTTATTGCAACAACCACGAAAATCAGGAAGACAAGAAGCATCAGCATGTTTTTTTCTATGCGGAGTGCTCCAAAAAATGCACGGTTATATGACCTCCATGAGTCAGCCTTGACATCTGGAAATTTTTCATTCAATTTTGCTATGAAAGCAGAATCCCTGTTGCTGTCATTTATCTTTATGCCAAGAACCTGCCTTGCACTTTCACCGAAATTCTTTTTGCCTGCATCAAGGCTTATAAATGAATATGCACTGTTTATGTCAGCGTAATTTGAAAAAAAGATTCCCTTTACGACAAATGACCTTTGATTTGAAAAAAGCTGCACGTCACTTGAACCGCTAAGGGCAAAAATAGTAACAGTACCGCCAACCTTTGCACCTATGCTTGAGGCAAGATCATTTCCAAGAACAATAGAATCATCATCGTTTAAATCAAAATCACCGGAAATCATCTTAACTTCTTTATAAAAACCCGGATCCTTTTCCATTACATAAGGATCAATGGCCCTTACAAGTGCGGCTCCCTCCTGTCCTGAGGAACTAAGCATCAATCCCTGTGCCTCGTAAAACGGAATTACTGTCTTTACGTTTTTCTCTGAATTGCACCAGTCGATAAACTCATCATAATCTTCTAATTCTGACGCACGCACATGATATGAGGAAATCTCCATTAATGCATCGATGAATTCCATCTGAAAACCGTTCATCACGGATATGACGACTATAAGCGCAAGAACTCCAAAACCGACACCCAGACTTGACAGTGTTGAGGTAACAGCAGTCCTTCCGCTCCTGTCCACTTTGTTGAATCTTCTTGAAATAAAATTTATCCACTTGAGGGATGAAAAGAGCTTTTTCTTTTTGTCTTTATTCATTCAACACCCCCTGTATATTCAATACCAGACTGATAAATCGTTTCATTTACCTTAACACCGTCCTTGAACTCGGATTTTATAGAAAAATTTCCGTCAAAGAAAACTGTCTCGACATACGTGTCATCATTCTCACCGTATTCTGTCAAAAGCCTGAGCTTTCCCTCTTCATAATACCAAACGTTAGGTTTTACAGTCTCTCGGAGATACCTGTATTCACGTTTCTTATTTATAAAGCGTCCTTCTTCCTTTATTAAATCAGAGCTTTCCTCTTTTGTAATCCTTCCCTTTGAATCATATTCATAAGTGATTTTCTGCTCCAAGACTTCCTTTGCCTTAGCGCTTGCCTTTGAGTATTTTTCAAACTGAAGGACTTTTCCAGCAGGAGAATAACGTATTACATTAACCAGTTTCTTATCATATAATTCCCTTCGCTCCCGTACAGGAACCGAAGATTCTCCTGATCCATAATAGTATGTGATTTTACTCAGCATTTCAGAATCTTTTACAGTGGAGGCATTTTTCCATGTGATTTTCTCGGTAAGCCGATATTGATCATCATAGACATTGCGCACGATAATCGCACTGTTCACATTCACAATTGCATTTGAACCGTCAAGAGGCATGGAAGGTGTAAAATATTCCTCGCCATAATTAAAGAAAGCAAGCCGGCGAAGTGAATCCTTGTAGACAATCTCCGCATAGTTTTCTTCCTCAAGGCCAAGAGCAAGGGCAGAACCTGCACTCTGTGGTCCAAGCTCAGGGTTTTCAAGAAGCTCCAGGTTTTCTATTGCAATTCCTTCTTCCTCACTGTTGATAAGCTCATTCTGAATATAATAGCTCCATTCATCCAGAACAGAAGAAAGTGCAATTCCACCGTCTGTTTCAATTAAACTCCTGTCTGTAGCATTGCTTTCAAGATAATGATCCTTAAGCTGCTCCTGCTGAACAGAGATTACGGGGAAAAGCATATACAGCGAAAGAACCATTGCTTCAAGTGTCATAGATACCCGCTATTGCCCTAGGAATTCATCAAGATATTTCTCTGGATTCAATGCTGATATGTCCGGATATTTTTCTCCGGTACAGACAAATGCAACAGGAAGATTAAGCTCTTTTCCGATGGAGATTATGCATCCGCCCTTTGCAGTTGAGTCATATTTTGTAAGTATGATTGCATCCACTCCAACTGCCTCGTTGAATACCTCTGCCTGACGCAGTGCATTCTGACCTGTAGTTGAATCCACGACAAGAAGTTTTTTATAGCATCCCTCGCTTGCCTTTGATTTTGCAACACGGTCAATTTTCTTAAGCTCGTTTACAAGGTTTTCCTTATTGTGAAGACGACCGGCCGTATCCGCAAGAACAAGACCTCCACCGCCAGCCTCACATGCAGAGCACGCATCAAAGACTACAGCAGAAGGATCACTTCCCATCTGATGCTTTACTACACGTATTCCAAGACGCTCACCATGCATCGAAAGCTGATCAACTGCCGCAGCCCTGAATGTATCTGATGCAGACATCACGACATTTATATTTTTCTCTGCATAAAGTTTTCCGATTTTTGCAACCGACGTTGTTTTCCCGACACCGTTTACGCCAAGAACCATGAACACATTTACCTTCCCCTGTTCAACAGGAAGATCAACAGACTTAACATAAGGCAAAAGGCTTTCCTTTAATGCGGCGACAATGTTTTCCTGTCCGCTTATCTTTTCCTTGCTGCATTTCTCCTGAAGCGAATCCACCATCTCCATGGCAGTTTTTGCACCGATATCACCTTCAATAAGTGCATCCATCAAATCATCAAAAAAATCCTGATCCTGAACTTTGTGTTTTCCAAAAAGAGACTTTAATTTTTCCGCAAATGAAGTTTTCGCCATAGCCTTACTCCTCTTCTGTTTTTTCCGTTTCTATTTTTTCCTCTGCATTATCCGCGGAGTCATCTACTACACTTTCATTTTTTATCTTGAACACTTTTTCATTTATCTCCTCAAGTTCCCCGGTTTTTGCTTCTCTTGCCTCTGCCGGCAGGACCTTGCTTGCAGTATACAGATAACGCACAAGCTCATAGATAAAGAATCCTGCGGCCGCTGCTGTAATTCCCAAAGACGTCCATTTTAACGTATTCCATTTTTTAATCTCATCATAGGAAACAGTTGCTGAGTTATATGCGTTTACGGCACTGTTGTAATGCCCCATTGAATAAAAAGTAAACGGCAGTGAAAGAATCAAGGCTGTATAACCGCGGTAAGACCATATCCTTCTTTTATCTATCTCCGATTCAATATCTATTGCAACGGAAGGAACAACAAGCTGACTGTCTGGCTCCTGAAGTGACGGTGGAATTATAAAGAATGAGTTTGTGTCCTGAACCTTAAGCTGACCTATTATATTGCGGCCGTTTATCTTGACGCTGGCATTGTCCAATGCATTTCCGCCTGGCTCTGAATTAAAGAAAAGCTGACCATCGGCAGGGTCCTTTAGCGTAACAGAGAACATACCTTCTGTCTGCTCTTTTAACGGAACATGAATTATAAAATGCGGACTGTCCTGAAAAAGATATGTTACAGTCTGAGTGATATATCCCGGACATTGAATTTCAACTGTATGTGTTGTGGCAGGAACTATTATCGGAGAATCAATCTTAACCGGAAGACCGTCCACAGTGACCCTGGCTTTTGACGTAAGCTCAGCAGGATCAATTTCAAAATGCAGAACTGTACCGCTTGTGTTTACGATTACAGGCAAAAGTTTCTGTGCAAGTGATCGTGCGATACGGGAAATATCATCCATTGAGCCGACTTCCATTGCATTGGAAATTATCTTTGCCCCAGGATAAAGAGTTATCTCCGTACTTACCGACATGTATCTGTCGTATATGGTAATGCTTCCTGAGATAAGCGCATTGATTTTTGAATCAATTACTGCCTTTTCATAACGGCGGGATTTTATTCCTTCCTTGAGGACATCTTCGGACGGTACAAACAGGCTTGAGCTGTCGCCCTTGTATATGGCAAGTTTTTCCGCACCCGGCAGCACCTCCGCTTTACTTTCTGCAACAAGAGGCTGTATCACAGCGGCACTCATGTATTTTTCCGACTCATCCAGATTGTCCTGAATCTTTTTCTGTATCTCCTGTATCTTCTTTTCTTCCTCTGCAATTTTCTTTTTTATCGT
>JAGADS010000318.1 GCA_017613485.1 Treponema sp. | reverse complement strand
AAGACTTGAACTTGCACACCATTACTGGCTCTAGTACCTGAAACTAGCGTGTCTACCAATTCCACCATCCGGGCAGATAGTATGATATATTATAGCGGAATAGGCTACCTAATGTCAAGGTATCATATCATATTATGCAAAAACTAAAAATTCACCAATTCACAGTTGGAGGTTAAATAACTCTGAGAAGAAGGTGCAGGAGAATTCTTGTTATACCATGTAAGTCCTCCATCAGCATTGAGGCATACAAATTTATCACCTGCAATTGCCATCCTTACAGGAACCGAGGCTGTACGCTGGAATATTCTGGTAAGTCCTGTATCTGAATCGTAGGCATAGAGCTGACTGCTTCCAAGATTAGAATAGACAAGGGGATAGTCAACCTGAATAAATGAATCTGAGTCTTCCTGATTATGCTGGAGAAGAATAGAACCTTTTCTTTCTGATGTATTGAATGAAAAAACATGTGTGACAGTTGAAGATCCTATTGATTCAAGCGTTATTCCATAAAGATTTCCTGATTTTTCAGAATCAAGATAAAGGTCAAAGGCTATGAAACCAGGTGTCTTAAGTGCCAGTGTCTCCTTTGACGTGATGCCTACAGAGATAACAGATGAATCATTGTTTCCTGTATTGGCTTTTGCAACATAAATTGTCTTTGCATTGACGATTATCGCGTCTTCAACAGATACTCCGGTATAGGCAAGGTTCTCGCGTTTTGTATCCATATCGTAAATATAGACACGGGTGCCGCCAGAGACATATATGATTTTTCTTCCGAATACTCTAAGATTGTTGACGTTTCCTTTTGGAGTAAACAAGTATTGTCCTGATTTAGGTGTTTCCTCAGAATATGTTACAAGATACACATCTTTTTTTGTTTTCTTTGTCCACAGAACGGCACTGTTCTCATCCGCTTTTGTAATTCTGTCTGCACCGTTGTTCTTAGCAACTTTTGTAATTACCTTTGCATTAGTATCTGTTGAATAAACGCCGTCTTTTGTCAGTAATAAAACTGAATCACCGTTACCAAGAATATCTGTTATTGACTCATATACAGGTTTTGTAAGACTTGTCAAGGACAGGGAAGCCCCATTTTTCGATGTATAATAAATTTTTCCCTTTGTTGTTCCGAACATAAATGAGCTGTCATTCTGACATGCGATGCAGGAAAGATCATCCCCAATCTCTGAAAAAGAAGCAATCTGTTTGGGTGTCATTTGCGAAGATGATGAGCCTGAAACCTTTGCCGCTATTGAACTCTCTGGATAATACATTAAGTTGATTTTTGAGCCGTTCAACACGGTAAAATAAAGCCCCTGTACTTTTGATTTATTGGAAACCACAAGCTTAGGAGACGGACCTTTGTATGAGCATACTGTTTTTCCTGTCTGGGAATCTATGACGTAAACAGTGTCATTCTTTACACCGGCAAGAAAACGGTTTTTCATGTTGCCGCTTCCAAAGGCTTGAGTCTGCTTTAGAGAGGCCTCTGTCTTCCAATGAGGGGTTTCAAAAAGCTCCATTTTCTGGAGGTTAAAATAATAGATATCGCCTGAATCACAGTAGAACATTGCGCTCTTCTCTGAGTCGGCGGTCTGAACAAGTGAAATCTTGCTGGGAACTGAATCAATCTTCTTTATAAGATTTCCAGTATTTGCGTTAAGAATGTACGAGCCGTTTACTGCTGCAGTAGAAACAAATAAAAGAGAGCCTTTTGATGAATAAGCAACTGTCTCGACAGGATCTTTGAATTGTTTTGAATATTTTTTAGAGTAGGATTTAAGGTCAGCTACAGTCATCTTGAAAATACCGAATTCATCTTTCTCGGTAGTAACAAAAGAATCATTTTTGGGACTTACCAATATTTTCAAAAGCGGAGACTTGCTCATTTGGTAATGATCTTCAATACTGTCTTTTGACCACTTTATTATATTGCCGTCATTCCCTGCAGAAAAGAAGCCTGTGGAATTCTCAGAGGGTAATAAAAAAGCCACTCCGCTGTCATGCACCTGGGGAGAAGACGGTACTTCCTGTGCAGATCCGAAACTTACGGTAAAAAGAAAAAACACGCATATTCCAGTGAAAAATCTGTTCAGTTTTCTAGTCATTGACACATCTCCAATAATGATTTTCTACTTTATAAAATAAACTATATCCCCAACTATTGCAAGAGCAGATATGCACACAACCATAATTAGTCCTACCATCTGGATATAGTACAAAAGCTTGGGATTCATTTTCCTTCTGGTTATGCATTCGATAAATGCAAATAGAATAAGACCTCCGTCCAATATAGGAATTGGAAGAAGATTTGTCAGGAAAAGCGAGATGCTGATGAAGGCAAGAAATTCAAGGGTATTTATTATACCGATTCTTGCACCTTCCTCAAATCCTGTGGAAATCATGTCCCCGATTATAACCGTAGTCCTGACAGGTCCAGAGACGGCTGAAGTCAGATTCACGCCCTTGAACAGAATTCCGACACTCTTGATGACTATTCCAATTGTATTTACAGATTTTTTTACTCCTTGTGCCAGAGCTGGAAAAAATGAATAAGGGCCATAATTTTTCTGAATGACAGAATCCTTGTCCAAAACTATGCCCATAAAGCCAGAACCCGTAGATTTGTCAAGGCCCAGAGGAACGTCAATCTCAAGGTATTGTTCATTACGCAAAACTTTAACGCGAACAGTCTCTCCTCCGTGCATCGCAATATACTGCCTTATTTCGGTAAAATCATTTACTTCATTACCGTCCATGGAGACGATTATGTCTCCGCTTTTCATTCCTGCTTCTGAAGCTGGTGAAGGTGAATCCTTGTATTCCTCTACGTCAGAGGTCATCAGCACCCTGTTGCCTGCGGTAGTATAAGTGTAACCCATGAGTGCTATGATTGTGAACGCGATGAATGCGAAAATCACGTTAAAGAATGGACCTGCAAACGCAATTAAAAGCCTCTTGAACGGATGAACCCCATAAAACGAGTCTTTTTCTCCGTGTATTTCCTTCTGGTTGGTCTCAAGGGCATTCTGGTAATCTTTTTCCCCCTTCATGCTGCAGTATCCGCCGATGGGAATAAGGGAAATCCTGTAGTCTGTTTTTCCCCACTTATGATGAAGCAGGACTGGTCCCATGCCGATTGAGAAAGCCTCTACTGTGACCCCCATAGCACTGGCAATCAGAAAATGTCCGAGTTCATGGAAAAATACAAGAAAACTAAGTCCTAAAAGCCCTAAAACAATCTTCATCAAAAAGCCCTTTCGTTGAGAATTTTTTTTGCCTTTTCGTGTGAAAGCCTGTCTGCCTCAAGGACATCCTCCACAGAAGCAGGTTCATTTTTCCAGTCATCTTTTAGAGTTGCCTCTACAATTCTTGGAATGTCAAGAAAGCCGATTTTATTTTCTATAAAGGCATCAACAGCTATCTCGTTTGCGGCGTTAAATGCAATCGTATATGAGCCGGATTTTCTCGCACAGTCATAGGCTAGGGAAAGCATCGGAAAATCCTCGGTTCTGGGCTCAAAGAATGAAAGCTCATGGCCTGCAAGATTAAAAGGGGTAAGATAATTAGTTCGGTTTTCAGGCCATACAAGTGCAGAATATATCGGGTGCCTCATGTCGGGATCGCTCATCTGTGCATATAACATTCCGTCGTTGCTCCTTACAAGGCTGTGAACTATGCTCTGCGGATGCACCAGGACCTTTACTTTTTCTTTCTCCACGTTAAACAGCCTGCATGCCTCGATTACTTCAAGTCCCTTGTTTGCGAGGCTTGCACTGTCTATCGTGATTTTTTTCCCCATGCTCCAGGTTGGATGCTTAAGTGCATCTTCTACTGTTACTGATTCAAGCTGTGACCTTGTATAATTCCTGAAAGGCCCTCCGCTTGCCGTGATGATTATTTCAGCTGCATTTTTTGTTCCAATCTGATTGACAAGGTTGAATACGGCACTGTGCTCGCTGTCCACGGGTACTATGGAAGCACCATTTGTTTCTGCAAGCTTTTTTATTACCGGCCATGCCATGACAACGCTTTCTTTATTAGCAAGAGCCAGATTCATGCCACGCTTAAGCACCTCAACTGACGACAACAGTCCCTGAGAGCCTGCGACACCATTTACGGCAATGTCTGCATCACATTCATCCAAAAGTTTTCTCAGACCGGAAAGACCGTCTGTACTCCAGCACGTTCCCTTGCAGTTGAATTCCTTGCATAAAGATTTCAGGGCATCTTGATTT
>JAGADS010000317.1 GCA_017613485.1 Treponema sp. | reverse complement strand
TGTCGGAATGCTTACGGACAGCCGCAGTTTCCTTTCTTACCCAAGGCATGAATATTTCAGGCGTATTTTGTGCAACTTTATCGGTAAGCTGGTAGAATCTGGTGAATTCCCGTGGCAGGAAGAGCTTCTTGGCAAAATGGTCAAGGATATATGCTGTAATAATGCAGAAGGATTTTTCCTGGGGTAATATCGGATCAAGTCAGGCAATGACATATGTGTTGTTGCAAGTAGACCATATAATCTTTTTAGTGGTATAATGGAAACTATGAATCGACGAATTGCTGTTCTTGCCTGTAGCTGGAGCTCTCATTTCCTCAAGGATTTTATCAACGGAATGAAGCGTGCTGTTGAAGGCAAAAATATTGACCTGTATGTTTTTACCTCATACAACTACACTGAGTATTCAGGTTTCCCTAATTACACTGGTTTTTCTGTCTTTAACCTCATCAATTATGAGGACTTTGACGGAATTGTCATTCTTTCTGATTTGATTGGAAATCTTAGGGTTCTTGAGAGGGAACGTCTTAGGATTCTTAAAGCACAGAAGCCTGCTGTCTCAATCAACAGGAAAATGCAGGGAATCGGCTGTCTCCGTGTGGACAATTATACCGGCATGTATGCGGCACTTAATCATCTTATCAAAATCCACAATGTCACTGATATTGCATATCTCTCTGGAAAAGAAAATTCTGTTGACATAGCAGAGCGTTTCAAGGCCTACGAGGATGCGCTTCAGGACAACAACATTCCATTTGACAGAAACAAGATTTATTCAATTTATTCATGCGAGTATCATTGTGCATACAGATTTTTTGATGATTATGTAAGGTCAGGAAAACAACTGCCCCAGGCTTTCTGCTGTGCTACAGATCTGCTTGCCCTGGCACTTCTTAAGGTGTGTCTTGAGAATAATATAAAAGTTCCTGAGCAGGTGAAGATCGTCGGCTACGATAATCTAGATGTAACCCAGTGTACAAAGCCTTCCATAACAACGGTAAAGAGCTGTGCGGATCTTCTTGGTGTTGAGGCGGTTTCTCGTCTTATACATGGCATGAATCCTCAGCAGGTCATAAAGATTAAAAGTGAGCCTGTGTTCAGAAGTTCATGTGGATGTGCGTGTTCGGTTACAAGCGAGCAGAATCTTTTTGCACTCAATTTCCTGGATGATTCAAATAAGAAGGAAGAGTTTGATACTCACATGGAAACTCTGGGAGACATTTTCATCGAGGCGGCGGATGTCTTTACGCTCCTGACCAATCTTGAAAACTTTTTTGCTAAGTCCCATAGATTTGAAGGCTCCGATTTCTGCATATTCATGAAGTCGGACTGGAATTCAATACTCATAAATTCTTCCGAGAATCTTCCGCAGAATCTAAACTATGGAAATCAGGTTCAGTCAATCTGTTCAGTTTTGAATAATCAGAAATATCTCAGGGAGGTTATTCCTGTACGGGATCTTATTCCTGCAAAAATGAAGACAGAGGGACAGACCAATGTTTTCCTTTTCCTTCCGATTTTTCATCATTCCTATGTGCACGGATATTTTGTTGCGAAAAATGATTTGACTATGATTGACAACCGCTATGGTTACATGTGGACACGAAGCATGGGAACCGGTATAGAGAATTTCCGCAAGAAGAATATGTTCAAGCAGATGAGCCAGCAGTATTTGCGCCTTTCCACAAAAGATGCACTTTCAGGGGCACTTAACCGTCAGGGACTTGAAAAACTTGCAAAACCGTTTTATGCCCAGAACAAAAAGAACGGCCTTGCTACTGTTCTCTTCTTTGTTGACATAAACAAGATGAAGCACATAAACGATCAGTTCGGACATCTTCACGGTGACCTTGCAGTTAAAACTGTTGCCGCCGCTGCAATGGAGATTGTGCCGAAAAACTGGCTCTGCATTCGTTATGGTGGAGATGAATTCCTTATAGTAGGTAACAGCCGTAATTACAATGGAGAGGATTACGGTACGATGATACAGGAGCGACTAAAGGCAAAAACGTCAAAGATGCATTTGCCATACAATCTTACTGCAAGCGTAGGTACATATTCTGTTCCGCCACAGTCAACGCTTACTCTTGAGCAGGCAGTTGAGAATGTTGACAACATAATGTACGAGCAAAAGCAGGCATTCCATAAGGATGATGATAAAAAATAGAATAAATGAAAGCTGATATAAAGAGGTGAATATGAATGATACATTGAGGAAAATCGGAGAGACAGGAATTATTCCAGTTGTTGTCTTGAATAAGGTGAGCGATGCTGAACCTTTGGCAGAAAGCTTGATTAAGGGAGGCCTTCCATGTGCGGAGGTTACGTTCAGGACGGATGCGGCAGAGGAAAGCATAAATATTATTGCAAGGAAATTTCCTGATATGTTTGTCGGGGCAGGAACAGTTCTTTCGGTTGAACAGGTTGACCGTGCGATAGGTGCCGGAGCTAAATTCATCGTGAGTCCAGGCTTTAATCCCAAGGTGGTTGAGTATTGCTTGAAGAACGATTATCCCATAGCCCCTGGAATCATGACTCCAACTGAAATTGAAATGGCTCTTGAGTTCGGACTTGATGTGGTAAAGTTTTTCCCTGCAGAGAATGCCGGCGGACTTAAAATGATAAAGGCAATGAGTGCACCATACACGATGATGAAATTCATGCCGACCGGTGGAATCAATGCAACAAACGTGCGAGATTACCTTGCATGTGATAAAATCCTTGCATGTGGCGGAAGCTGGATGGTCAAGGGCGATTTAATCAATGCAGGTGATTTTGATGAGATAGAAAGGCTTACTCGGGAAGCAAGCGGAATTGTAAAAGAGGTAAGAGGATAGTCACACGGATTGGGAATTACTACGTAATTCCGAAGTTTAAGAAAGGAAACGACGTTAGTCGTTTCGAATCCGTGTGACAAAAATTTATAAGGAGAAATATTATGAAAGTAGTTACTTTTGGAGAAATAATGCTCAGGCTGGAACCGGAGGGATATTTCCGTTTTGTTCAGGTTGATAGGATGACATCGACTTTTGGAGGAGGGGAGGCCAACGTTGCTGTCTCTCTTGCAAACTATGGTCTTGATGCGTATTACGTTACCAAGCTTCCAAAGCATGAGATAGGACAGGCGGCAATAAACAGTCTGCGTCGTTATGGTGTTCATACTGAATACATTGTCCGCGGCGGGGAGCGTGTGGGCATTTACTATAACGAGCGGGGTGCCAGTCAGCGTGGATCAAAGTGCATTTACGACAGGGCACATTCTTCAATTGCAGAGGCAAAACCAGAGGACTTTGACTGGAAGGAGATATTCAAGGACTGCAAATGGTTCCATCTTACAGGTATTACTCCTGCATTGGGCGGCAACATGGTAAAGATATGTATCGAGGCATGCAAGGCCGCAAAGGAAGCGGGTGCAACCGTCAGCTGTGACCTTAATTACCGAGGAAAACTGTGGACACGTGAACAGGCCCGTGAGGCAATGACAGAAATATGTAGGTATGTTGACGTGTGTATTTCAAATGAAGAGGATGCAAAGGACGTATTCGGAATCGAGGCGGAGAACACTGACATCAACGGCGGAAAGCTTAACAAGGAAGGCTACAAGTCTGTGGCAAAACAGCTTGCGGATAAATTCGGATTCAAGAAAGTTGCGATAACCTTGCGTACCTCAATCAATGCAAACAGAAACAACTGGGCTGCCCTTCTGTACGACGGCAAGGACTACTGTTTCTCCAAGGAAT
>JAGADS010000316.1 GCA_017613485.1 Treponema sp. | reverse complement strand
GTCCTGAACGTGATTTTCGGTCAGCCTACTATGCCTGTGGACACGCACCTTTTGAGGATTTGCCCCAAGATAGGGATTGCAGAGGGAAAGACACCGCTTGAAGTTGAGCAGTCACTTTTAAAGAGGGTTCCTCCCGAATACATGCAGCACGCGCACCACTATCTTCTTTTGCATGGACGCTATACATGCACGGCAAGAAATCCGAATTGTGAGGAATGCATAATCAGCGATTTATGCCTTGGGAAATCTTAAACCCCACCCTTGAAGAATGCGACGATTTTTCCAAAGAGCTTCTTGATTGTCACTACAAAGGATGTTCCTGCAAGTATTGTTCCCACCGTGCTTCCGATTGTTGTCCAAAGGAAAATCCACAGTATGCGGAGGATTCTGTTTTTGTAGAATCCCTTGATAGAAGAGACATCTTTCTGTATGTTCTCCATGTCCTCAACCTTAGGTTTGTTGATTGAGGCCTGAACTATGCCGGTAACCATTCCCACTCCGATGAACGGCAAAAGGGACGTAAAGGGGGCTGTAATTACTGCGACAAGAATTGTTATAGGGTGTGCCGCGGCTATGATTCCGCCTATTCCTGCAAATATGCCGTTGTAGAAGAACCAGCGCCATATAAGGTCAAAGCCAGTTTTCCTTCCACCAAAGACAAAGCCCACGACGATGAGTGCTATGACCAGTGCAGGAAGAACCCATGCAAGAATTTTAGAAGCCGTAGATGCAGGAGGAACGCTGGAAATGTCTGTACAGTCGGATTTAGCTTCTCCGGCCGCAAGTTTTTTGAGCCATGATTCAACTCCAGGAAGATGACCTGCTCCAAGAACCGCAAGGACATTGTTTCCTTCTGATTCCCAGATGTGGCTTGCAAGGTAACGGTCGCGTTCGTCAATAAGCACTTCCTTTACCTTTGGCATATAGTCCGAAAGCTCTGACATCATGCTGTCCATCTCGGAGTTCTGCTTGAGTTTTTCTATCTGTTCAGGATCTACTTCTTCCTTTGAGAATGCACTTACTGCCAGAGAGGATAAAAGCTTCAGTTTGCCCCAGAGAGAATTGATTGCCCATGCGCGCCTGAGTGTTACGGCTATCGGACGGTCCACCATAACCTGCGGGATATTCAGTTCCCTTGCTGTCGTTATGGCTGCCATCATCTCGTCACCGGGTTTTATACCTGAATTCGTACCCATGCGTTTTTGATAACCGGAAAGGACAATGTTTGCAATCATAAGGAAGCCCTGCTTGTTTTTGAGTACCTTGATGATGTCCATTTTACGCCATGCCTCAGGGTCTTCCATGCTTTCAAGACGCTTTTGATCCAGCTCAATGGCAACGGTATCCGGTTTCTGCTCACGGATTACGTTTTTTACTTCTTCTACACTCTGGGCAGAAACGTGGGCTGTTCCCACAAGGATGAATTTTCTGCCGTTCAATTCGATAAATTTCTGGGTTGCAGGAACAGATCCCTTTACCTGATCCTGGTTTTCTTCAATTTCAGACTCTCCCGCCTGAATGTCATTTGGCATCTTTCAAATCTCCAATGCTCCATTCTGCTATTCTGTATTCAAAGAACATGGGGCAATTTAAATTTACGACCTCGGTATAATACTTTGCGGCCGCTTCTTTGCCGCCTATCATATCATATAACAGGCCGATGTAGAAGTACATTTTGCCTTTTTGATTGGTGCTGGTCAAGGTACTGATTTTCTGGATAAGGGGTGCTTCTCCTGCAAGGTCATGGAAAACGCGTAAAATCGCATAGTCCATTGAGCTTCTGTCCAGTTTAGGAAGGACTTTGTCACTGAATTTCTTTGCATTCATGCTGTCCTTTGCCATGTAGTAGCAGTATGTTATCATCAGGGGGTAGGAGATGTTGTTCTTGTTGTATTCGTAGCACTTTTCAAAGGCTTCACGTGCTTTCTTCCATTCTTTCTCGTGTATGTACAGGACACCGATGCTTTCCCACGCAAAATAATATGATGGATTTGTCTTGATAACCATCAGGTAGTCGTTGAGTGCCTCCTTGAACATGTCCTGCTCGTCGTAGAGGCCTGCCCTGTATGCGTATGCCAGAAAATATGTCGGATCAATGGAGATTGCGGTGGTCCATGCCTTTTCTGCATTCTCGTAGTGTCCAAGATTTCTCTCGTACATGCCGTAATCCATTACATAGTCGTAATTTGTGTCATCGCGGACAACTGCCTCAAGTGCATAGTTGCTTGCAACCTGATATTCCTCGTTTGCACCTGCGATTTTTCCAAGATATGAATAGGCCGGGGCATATTCCGGGTCAATGTCCAGGATTTTCTTGAATGTTGCGGTAGCCTTGTCATCATCCTCAAGATAATATGAAGTCTGTCCCACACCGAAAAGGGCATCCAGATTCTTCGGGTCATGAACAAGGGCTTTCTGGAAATACAGGCGTGACTGCTTGTACTGCTTGCGTGTAAACTCGTTTTCTCCCAGGGAAATGTTTGCCTCCGGGTTGTACGGGTCAATCGCAATTATTTCCTTTATATATTTGTTCCACTCGGTCTTGTTTCCCTGTGCCTTTGCTACAGTTGCTGCCAGAGACAGGACTTCCGTGTTCTTTGAGTCTTTTGAAAGCAATGAAGTACAGATTTTCTTTGCATCGTTGAGTTTGTTCGTGCTCAGTAAAAGGGAAGCCTTTATTATCTGAAGCTCTGTGTCTGCCTGATATTTTGCCGGAACAGTGTCATAAAGTGCAAGGGCTCCCTCATATCCATCGGTTTCAAGCGCCGTAAGAAGGTCATTCATGAACGAATTCTTAGTCCAGACGGGTGCCGGGCTGTCGGGAAGCAGGGCCGTGCTGTAATCTGTAGAGTTTGCCGCAAAGATTGTTGTGGTGGCAAAAAACACCAGAACTGCATAAACTCTTATTTTCTTTAACTGTAGTTTCATATTTCCTCTTTTTTGCATTAGTCACTTGCTTTTTCTACCATAAAAAGATAAAATTGACCAAATGCGTAGACATCCTATTAGAAAGTTTGTAGGACTGACAGTCCTGTACGCCGCTCTCATTGTCGGCATATTTGT
>JAGADS010000315.1 GCA_017613485.1 Treponema sp. | reverse complement strand
ATTACGGAATATGGACCGCAATTGTTAAGGGTTTGCCTGTAAAAAAGATTTTCATCCATGTGGATTGAGTAAGTCTGAAGACTTGGGTCTTGTGGATTTACAATACTGGGAAAAGTCCTTAGAAAGATAAGAGCAGAAATACCAAGGATAAAAAGAATGATTAAAAATCTTGTAAGAATTTTTGCACGTTTTTTCATCAGAAATCTCCTTATTGGTTCCATACTCTTTTATATTTTTCTGAATTATACTGTTTTTCAAGAATAAAACCAACAAGGAGAATTAAAGAGTGGTTTCAGACTGGATTAAAACTTAACCTGATATCCAAGACCGATTGCAAGAGCCCGGCGAGTATAAGCTGCTACATCGTCGTTAATTGTAGCGCCAGTATTTTTGAGTTTTGTCGTTATCCTTGTGGGTGTAAGATCAAGCATATAACGGAGGTCAAGGACTATGCTTCCAGGTCCCAGTTTATAGGCACCGTTAAAATCAAATGCAACACCAAAATTCAAGTTGGTAGATACATCTAGATCAGCAAAAGTATCAGATGTTGTACCACAATTGTCATTGATGAAATTTAGCCCCAATGGAATAGAAAAGTATTGACCTATTCCTCCTCCGATGGACAATGATTCCATGACAGGATAAGTGAAAGTAAACAATATAGGAATATCGATGGTTGTTGTATAACAATTAGTTTTTAAAGATCCATCATCTTTTGCTGTCTTGAAATGGTAACCGTTGTTAAAGTTCATATCAAATTCCGGTTGAATTCCAAATGAGCCTTTGCCAATATTCAACATTCCGAAATTTGCATAAACACCAAATCCTCCTCCAAAATTTACACCTTCTTCCCATGAGAATCCTTCGAGTAAACCACCTGGTTCGGTTTCACTCTTTATGTCATCAAAAGTGTTCCGTACGTAAGTTTCTGGAGAAGTTCCGATACCCATGTTGAAGTTACCGCGTGCTCCCACGGTAATGTCCAATGCAAATGCAGATAAAGAGGTGACAGCAAGGGCTGCTGCCATGGCAATTAACTTTTTCATACTAAGCTCCTACTTTAATAATATAAGTAATTCTACAATTTAAACATACTGGTTTGTCAAGTCAAATTATCTGAATTTCACAAAAAATAATGGTGATGAATTTTTTAACATAAGGTTTTTATGCTTTGTTTCCACTGGTGTATTTTCCGAAGTTGTGATAAAATATCCGGTAAGTGCTGTTCTTGATTTAGAACTGTACATGTTTAACTTACATACTAGCATACTAAGGAGATTATTCTTATGTTCATCATAAAAGGCAATGGAAAAAAATCAAATGTGGAATTCGTATATGGAAGCGGAGAGTTTTCGGGCGTGGTAAAGATTGCGTCCAGGGTAGGCGATGACATAGAGCTTGTTACGGATGCGAAACCTGTGCTGGCGGAAAATAAAGCTCAAGAATCCAATGCCGTGTATTTTGCGACTCTCGGTAAATCTGATTTGGCAGAAAAGCTTTGTGAGGAATATGGGCTTTTAGAATCAGCCGGAAAAATCAGGGGCAAAAGGGAATGCTATGTTTTTGCCGTGCAAAGTGAAAGGATAATCATAATCGGAAGTGACAAGCGCGGTACAATCTACGGTCTTTTCCATCTTTCTGAACTTATGGGTGTCTCTCCCCTTGTTGACTGGGCCGGTGTGCTTCCTGCAAAAAAAGATGCCGTGAAGATTGAGGAAGGTGTTACGGTGACAAAGGAGCCTTCTGTCCGCTTCCGTGGATTTTTCATCAATGACGAATGGCCTGCCTACGGGAATTTTACAAACCATAATTTCGGCGGCTTTAACGCAAAGATGTATGAGCATGTGTTTGAGCTTTTGCTCAGGTTAAAGGGAAATTACCTCTGGCCTGCGATGTGGTCAGCACAGTTCAGTCTTGACGGTCCCGGTTTATTGAATGCAGAGCTTGCCGATGAGATGGGCGTTGTCATGGGAGCAAGTCACCATGAGCCATGCTGCAGGAATGGAGAGGAATACCGCTATGTAAGGGGACCCGGTTCAATCTACGGAGACGCATGGAATTTCTGGAAGAATAGGGATGGCATAACAAAGTTCTGGGAGGACGGCCTTAAACGCAACGGAAAATTCGAGAATGTAATCACAGTAGGAATGCGTGGTGAAGCCGACACCGCAATCATGCAGAATGCCACACTTGAAGACAACATCAACCTGCTTCGTGATGTGCTTAAGACCCAGAACCGCCTTATACGCGAGAATGTGAATCCGGATTTGGAGAAGGTTCCGCGCATGCTGGCACTATACAAGGAAGTTGAGCCTTATTTCTATGGAGACAAAAATACCAAGGGCCTTATGGACGACCCTGAGCTTGAGGGCGTGACACTCATGCTTTGCGATGACAACCACGGAAACCTGCGCACTGTACCCACCGAGCACATGCGGAGTCACAATGGCGGCTACGGAATGTACTATCACTTCGACTATCACGGACTTCCGATCTCATTTGAGTGGTTCAATACATCGTGCCTTGCAAAGACCTGGGAACAGATGACCACGGCTTATGATTTCGGAATAAGAGACCTCTGGATCGTTAATGTCGGCGATATCTTCAGCAATGAATATCCGCTCTCATACTTCCTCGATCTCGCTTACGATTTTGACCGCT
>JAGADS010000314.1 GCA_017613485.1 Treponema sp. | reverse complement strand
CTTGCTCCATCCCACGTCATAGGAGATGTTGAGGTTGTCTACGCTTGCAAGACCCACCCTGTAATACTTTGTGACAAGCTCGTTCTTGAATCCGTCGGTAGTAAGAGTGACTGGGTCAAGAATAAGTGTACCGCCAGCCGTAAAGCCAGAAGGATCAAAGGTTCCCCTTGCCTTAACCTGCATCTTGCCATTGATGGAAGGAACACCGCTCTGTGTGGCGATTCTTGTTCCGTCCATGTTTGCCTCAAAGCCTGAGCCAGTGTAATTGAGTGCTACAAGGGGATTGGATGAGCCAGATCTTGTATCCACTGTGACTGTACCGGAATGCTGTATGTTGTTTATGCCCAGCCAGATGTTTCCAGTAGTGGGTTTGTACCTTACATTCTGATTGTTTGTGACTTCTGTGATGCGGACATCAAATCCTGTTCCCTGTGCACGGATGTTCTCGATAAGGAAACTGGGATATTCCGGTGAATACCAGAAAGTAGTTCCCTCCATGCGCTTGTTTTCTTTTTTCTCTTTTTTCGGTTTTGAATCTGATTTTTCCTTCATCTCCTGAACAAGCGCTAGTCCGTCCTGAACATAGGGGTAATATTCACCAAGCATGTTGTAAGCCACTGTATCAAGCGCATCGTTGAAAAGCTGGTCAAGATTGTCGATTGTTCCCTTAAGCGTGGTGAGCCTTCCTACAACATAGTCATAGTCAGCCTTTACAGTTGAGGTTACGTTTTCTGCCATTGACCGTACCCCGTCTGCATCAGTCTTTACCTCGTTTACAAGAAGCTCTGCCGTCCTTTTCAGGGCTTTGCTCTGTTCGATTGCGGCTGATATCTTGTCGTATGCATCTTTCATTGCCTGAACATCATCGGGGTTCCTGAAGTCAAATGACTTTACGCTTATTGTCTGAATGTTCTTTACCGTTTCGGCGAATTCATTTATCTGGCTTTCTATCTCCTCAGGCTTTGCTTTCCATTTTTCGATGAGTGCCTGTGAATAGTCTATTGAATCTTTTACGACTTTTGGCGAATTGATGTGTGCCTTTGCGTTTGCAATTATGCTCTCAAGGTCCGAGCCTCCCAGAATGTCATAGGCCTGGTTCTGCAGCTCTGCAATTGCATTGTTTGCTCTTGCCTTTATCTCCTTCATGAAGGCAGATTCTTCCTCGGGATCTTTTTTGGGGAGCTCACAGCTGTATGTTCTGTCGGTGTTCCATTTTATTCCTGATGCCTCAAGGTTTTCCGCCACAAACTTTTTCCTTAGTGCCTGTACAAGGTTAAAGTCAAGCTGAATCTTGCCCACCTCAAACAGGTTTTTCATCACTCTGTTTTTGTTTCCTACCTGAAGACGGTTGACTGTGATGGATGCGTCAAGTATTTTAACCTCAACACTGTCAATATCTGTCTTAGCCTGGAATATTCCCTCACATATCGAAATGATGCCCTTTTTTACGATGACGTTCTTGAATGCAATGACTGCCGCTGCTGAGCCGAATATAAGAACAAGAAGTGCAAGCAGTGGAATCATGCGGACACGAGCCTTGCTGGCTTTTTTTACTTCTTTCCCGATGAACGCTATTCTTTTGAATTCCTTTTTTGTAAACATCAGGTCGGTTGGTATTGCATAGCGTTCCGGCTTAAGTGGATTCGCACCCTTTACAAACAGGGAGGACACAATCTTTTGGTCCTCTGGGATGTAGATTTTTTTCAGGACATGACGGTAAAGTGCTTTCTCGGTGTATGTTTTGCGCATCACCAGGGGGAGCTTCTTTACAGGGAAAACTCGTTTTCGTCTTTTTGTTTTTTTAGCTGGAGTTCCGCCTGAATTGACTGTTGAAATTTCCGTTACAGATTCAAGGACATCCTTTACCTCAATTTCATCCTCTTCGTCCTCATCTTCATAAAGACCGTTCTCTAAATCCTCTTCTTCTTCAACCGGGGTAGTGGTTTCTTCAACTTGGGTATTCGTTTCTTCAATCTGAGTATTGTTCTCTTCATCCGGAGTGCTGTTCTCTTCAATCTGAGTATTGGTTTCTTCAACCGGGGTATTTTCTTCCTGATTCTCGCGGCGGTTTTCGTCTTCTTCCATTATATCAGATCCCCCTGTGCAATATCAGCGATTTTTCTTATAAGCGGAATATTTCCGATAGCCTTTACAAATTTGAGTTTTTTGAGTTTTCCACCAATGTAGCGTCTCCACACAAAGGTAAAGAGCCTTGAAATCCAATAGAGCGGGATATATGCACAGATACCGCAGATGATGCAGCCCATGACTATTGTGTTGTTTATCTTGGTGAATGCAACAAATGGAATATTGATCAGCGTGGTCATAGTGTCCTGCATGGCCGGATGTGTCAGAACCCAGTAGCCTATCTGATCGAACAGGGGATCTGCGACTCCTGCAAAAAGTGATACGACAAGAGTTGCAAGAGAGAGGACACCCCTCTGAATCCGCATGAAAAAAATCAGGACAAAAAGAATATACCACAGGGCATTGTCCTTGGGCATAAATCCCAGAATCACACCCCATGCAAAGGCGTGTGCAATTTCTCCCGGAGCCGTATTTGAGCCTAACGCCCTTATCAATTTTACAATTGCTTTTAACATAATTTCAATTATATCACGAGTGTATTAAAAAAGAAAGTAAATATTAAGACTAAATTCATAATTCATGCTATAATGGGGCTATGAAACGAATAATGATTGTGACAGGGGCTTCCAGTGGCATGGGAGTCTGTTTTGCACGTCAGCTTGCAGAGGAAAGTGCAGGCGGAAAAGTCGTGCCTTCTGATGAAATATGGATTATTGCACGCAGGGAAGACCGTCTTCTTGAAACAAAGAGACTTATTGAGGAAGATTCCAGGGGCAGGGGAAACTATCCTTCTGTAAAGACTGTTCCGCTTGACATATCGGGAAAAAACGGTGCCAGACAGTTCAGGGAAGTGCTTCAAAATGCGGCAGAAAAAGAGGAAATTGAAGTTTCCGTCCTTGTAAACAACGCAGGTTTCGGAACTTATGGAGAATTTGCCCAGACCGATACGGAACGCGAGATGGATATGGTTGACCTTGACTGTACATCGCTTACTGGAATCACAGGCTTTTGCCTTCCGTACATGAAAAAGGGCGGGCGGATCATCAACACGGCATCTCTGGCTTCATTTATGCCTTTGGGTAATTTTGCGGTTTACGGGGCATGCAAGGCTTATGTCCTTAGTTTCTCAATAGCTCTGGCGGCTGAGTTAAAGCAGCATGGAATATCGGTTACCTCCCTTTGTCCGGGACCTGTAAGCACGGAATTTGCAAACGTAGCCTCAAAAGGAGCACGAAAAGAAGTTAGGCATGGTCTTTCTCCGGAGAAAACGGTTGAACACTGCATAAAATGCTCAAGGAAAGGCAGGCATTACTCCATGTGGGCATTCAAGTGGAAGTTCAAGGCATTCATGAGCCGCTTCATCGGACGTTATGCGGGTGCATGGTTCACGTGGAAGTACTGCAAGAGACCAAGCAACTGACAGAAATTGAACTAAAATTGAACTAAAGGAAATCCCTGAGCTCGTTCAGTGATGTGCAGAGTCTGTACAAAAGCTTCTTTATTTCCTCATCAGGCTGAATCTGATCCGGTACCATGACAGGCTTTAATCCCGCTGCATGTGCAGATCGTATTCCGTTTGGGCTGTCCTCTACGGCGATGCATTTTTCTTTTGGGACATTTATTGCTTCTGCCGTGAATGCGTAAATCTCCGGATGGGGCTTTGAGTGCTCTACCATGTCTCCGCAGGTTACCTTTTCAAAATAGTCAAGCAGCTCTGCCTCTGTTAGCTCAGGGATTACCGTTGATGTCTTGGATGATGAGGCGATGGCAAGCCTGTATCCTTTGCCTTTAAGGTATTCAAGTGTCTCGCGTGCGTATGGCATGACTGGAAGACCGTTTTCGGCCGTGTACTTGTGGAAAATCTCCGAGCAGCGTTCCCTGAATTCTTTTGCGGGGAAATCCTGTCCGTACTTGTTCTTTAGGTATACCCATTGCGAAGGCCGTGCCACCCCCGTGCAGTCCCTTACCGCAGTCTTTATGTCGCTGATTCCGTATTCCTTAGCGGCAATATCCCAAGCCATCCTGGTTATTCTCTCGCTGTCAAATATAACCCCGTCCATGTCAAAAATAACGGCTTCAATCATTCTTTTGCTCCAGTAATTTTACCGGCACATTCTACACAATGGCAGAATAAAAGGCAAGTTTGGCAGTCTTTAGGCGAAAACTATTAATCCAACTTTTGGGGAGAGTTGTTTTGATACATTGTTGCCGTTAGAACACCATTAGGATGCTCAAGCTGGGCAACATATCCATCAAATGATGTTGCAAGATATGCAATTTTTCCATTAGTTGCAGAACAGCCTGTTGGAGTTACTTCAAGACAAGCAAATGAACTGGAGCTTACCGTTGCTGCAAGCTCTAAAAATCCTCCATTATCTGTCGCCGTACAGTTAGATAGGGTGCAGTTGCTGTTGACCTGCAGAGTACCGTATCCGCCGATTCCACCGCCATTCTTTGCCTTGCAGTTTATGATAGTGCAGTTGTCAAGGGTAAGATTTGTGCCTGCCTTCATGTAAACAGCTCCTCCATGACCAGCATTACCTGGATTGTCAATTCCTTCTGGAGGTGTTTTTGTGGAGTCATTGTTCCTCAGGAGTACGTTATGCAGGGTTACGTTACCAATGGTCGCTATCAGGGGAGCATAGCAGCTGTGATTAATTGATTTCTCTCCGTCCAGAATAAGACGTCCGCTTGTAGAGGATCCTATTGTCACGTTGTTCAAGTTGAGCATATAAGACATCGTTCCAGAGTTTACATCGTCATTAGGATTTGTAGAACGGTTTAGTATGAGCCTTGCACCGCTTGGTACAATAAGATCACTGTCCGGAGTAATTGTTGCTGTAAGGCACAAAGTCAGGTTGTCTCCACTGGAAAGAATGTCACATGCAGTCTTAAGCTCTTCTTTTGTGGATATGCTTTTAATCTGTGAACTTGACAGGATATAGCCTTTAGAGTTGATCTTGTAATTTGACGAGTCAATTAATCCTATGTAAGAGCCAAAAGCTGGCAGGTCTCCTGATTCAGGCTTCAAGACCCTGCTCATCACCCAGTTTCCGATTGGTAGAGAAATCTTTAATAATCCGCCAGTAACTGCACCTGTCAAAGTGATGGAGGAAATCGAATCACTGCCTTGGGCTAAATATATATCATTCTTTGTTGCTTCACTGCTTTGAAGGCTTGGACTGCCCTGTACTTTAAATAGACCGTATAATGCCAGGTAAACAGCACCTCCAAAGGATGAGGCTTCGTTTGACGTAAAAGTGCCGCCCCTTAATTCAGATGTTGATTTTTCAGTGGTCGAAGATCCTGCTCCATACAAAGCACCTCCATAATTAGCTTTATTATAGGAAATGTTTCCTGTATTCATCACGACAGTGCCATTTGCTGCGTTGTAAATCCCTCCACCACATCCGCCATAATTACGCTTGATGCCTCCTGAAAGAGCAGACGGTGTGCCAGATGCACTATAGCCGATGTAGACGGTTCCTAAATTGTAAATTCCACCTCCATAATTAGTTGCTTTGTTTGCAAATTCAGTGGACGATGCAGGAGCCATTGTGCTGTCTCCGATTATTGCAGTGCCATATAAAAAGAGCGTGGCATTGCCTGCAACATATACGCCGCCTCCACTGGTTGTCGCCTGATTTCCCGTTATTTGTGTTCCGTCTTCCAGTTTTACGGTGGCATTTGAATCGACATACAGACCACCCCCGTTTGTCTGATAACCGCCTGTCAGCTTGAGTGAGTTTATTTTAACTGGAACACTTGTTTTTATTGTCAGTGCTCTTTTCTTGTTTGAATTAGAGCCTTGTGCATTCAGTGTACCGTTTGATATTCCAAGAAGTTTTATGGATTTTGCCTTTGATGTTGTTACTGTTGTAGGAATTTCCTGCTTTCCCTTTACCTCTCCGGAAATATTTATTACGTAGTCTGTTTCAGAATTCCAGCATTCTCCTGCTGCTTTGGAGACTGTCTTGTAAGGCTCAGTTTGAGTGCCGGAGTTTGTTTCGTCATTTCCAGATTCTGAGACATACAAAGGTGCGTCTATTTTTCCCTTTGAGTCATGCAGGGTAACAGTCCAGCTGGTTTTAGTCATGCTGAACTTACTGCATGTTGCTTCTGTTACCGAGCCGGATAGAACTTGGCTTCCTCTCTTCCACTGATATGGGGTAATGGCCGCTATTACATCTGTACTTGGTGTGTCGATTACGTTTATGTATTTTCCGCTTGAAAGATACACGTCGTTGTTCTTTTCTGAGGAAGAAGAGCCTTTAAGGTCGGCAGAATCGCTTATGTTTACATTTGCCAACGCATATATAGCGCCTCCCAGTCCATTGGCAGCTGTTACTTTGTTTCCAGTTACTGCGCCTCCTGAGATGTTGACAGCTGTTCTGCTGTATACTGCGCCTCCTTGATTTGTGGCAGAGTTATATCCTATGGTTCCACTTGTTATGTTTAGTGTACCATTGTCCATATAGATGCCGGCTCCTTTTGCTGCGGTATTGGCACTTCCATTTTCTCCGACAGAGCCGCCTTCTATGTTCACAGTCCCTCCAGTTGTCTTGTAGATTCCACCTCCATTTGAAGCTGTATTGCTCTTTATTGTACATCCTGTTTTTACATAAAGAGTGCCTCCCGTAAAGATTCCACCGCCGTTGTTTGTTGCCGTGTTTCCGCTTATTTCCACGCCGCTGGAAAGTGTAAGGTTTGTTCCTCCGCCAGCCCAGATGCCGGCACCCTCAGTTGCATTACCGCCTGTAATCTTTAAGCTGGATATTTCTACAGGTACTGTTGTAAATATTTTTAGGGGAGTCCATGTAGAGTTTCCATCAAGGATACCAATGCCCTCTCCCTTTAAATATAGTTTTGTTGCCTTTCCGTCCAAGATGCCAAGAATACTCTGACTTCCTACAACTGTTCCAAGAATGTGGACTGTATAAGACTCTCCGCTCAATCCATAGGATGCCAATTCTATTACAGCCTTATCAATCGTGGCGTAAGGACTGTCTTCTGATCCATCTCCGGACGTGTCATTTCCGGTGTTTTTGACGTAAATGTGATTTGCGATTACTTTTATGGGATAGCTTACTTTTGCAGAATCCTTGTATCCGGCTCTTGTTGCCCATACCGACAAAGTGTAATCACCTTTGGAAAGCTCTATTTCCTTGTCAGCTATAGCACTATTCGTTGTTCCGTCAGTGGGGCTTATTTTGTTTTCTCCCCTATAAATCTCCCATTTGATAGAAGTTTGGCCTTCTCCCTCAAGTTCCTGGTCTATTTCATCTGTTGTGGGAACTATGATTTTTACCTTGATGCTGTTCTCTCCCTCCTGGATTTTAGCAGTATTCACCTCACTTAAGGAAAGCTCTTGATTATTACTGTCAAGCACTGTTGGGGCAGAAATTCTTGGAAGAGATGCATCAACTGTTGTGGAAGTTTGCAGACCGGCACTGTCTGTAAATACCATGGTGTAAATTTTGTCTCCTTCGACTGTAGGCTCACCGGTCATAAAATAGATAGCCAGTCCAGAGGGTTCGAACTTTCTGTTTATCGGGGCAAGGGAAGGTCTTGTTCTTTTAAATCTTGCATCCTCAAAAGACATGTATCCGTCTGCTCCTATGCTCAGAGGATATGTTGTGCCGTTTATAGTGAGTGATACTATGTCTTTGTGAATCCCCTGGCATAGTGTAGTATCAGGCTGGTAGAATGCAAGTACATAGGTCTGGTTGTCACCTGATGTTGTAGTCATAATAGCAGCGTCTATCACTGGCGGCTTTGAGTTGCATTTTAAACTGAATGTGAAACTTTTTGTCGTGGGGTTTACTGGATGCTCAAGTTCTATTGTTGAGCCGATATCCATTCCTGCATCATGTTCTTTAAGGAAAGAAGTCGGATAGGTCATATGAAGAACAGTCGTGTCGTTTAAGTCAGCTGTTACAGGAATTTCAGGTCCCAGACCGCTTTCGGGAATCTTGGAAGTATAATCTGTGGCATAATTGTAGTGATACGGATTGATCATAAACAGGTTAAGTCTTACTTCTTCCTCACTGGGGACACACAGGTTCCCGTCCTTATCGTAATATGACTTATTACCGTCAACCTCAAATCTCATGATGGCGACTTCACTAGTCCATCTCTCAAGATAATCACGTACAGGTACCTGCCAGAATTCGCAGGATGTCATAAAAAGAATAAATGCAAGTAGCGGAAATAATAAAACCCTCTTTAACAGGCTAAATTTATATGGGGGGGGTACACGTGTATAGGAGTTTGTGGACTTACTCATAAAAAAAAGCCTCCTCTTGGTTAATATATAATGCAGAATTAAGAATGCATACTTTATAATGCGTAAGTACTAGTTAAATTATAATTCAATATCGGTAGTTTTACAAGGCATGCACATCTGCTCTATGATTTTAACTGCAAGTTTGGCGGAAGCCAAACGAGTCAGCTTAGAAATTGGTTTATCAGGTTCTGAAAGAATCCTGATATGACAGGATTTGACCGCAAACCGTAAGGTTTGTCGGCTCAGAATTTGATTTAAAATCTTTTACATGCTAGAATTGAATTGAATCTTTATTTGGACTTCAGGAGCAAATATGGCAGATTTTGAAAAGGTTGACCTTAAGAAGGCCTATACGATGATTACTTCCCCGGCGGTTGTTGCTACAAAGGGGGCTGGTGTTTACAATTTAACTCCATACGGCTGGATTATGCCCATGGACTATGATCCTGTTACACGCGTGATCTTCAGCTCGGATCCTGACCATCAGGCCGTTGCGAACATAAAGATGCGCAGGGAATTTGCCGTTGCAATACCCAATGATCCCAAGGCACTTTTCATCGAGCAGACAGGCTCTGTTTCCAGTCCCACTGCCGATAAGTTCAAGATGTTTTCGATTCACGGAGAAAAAGCATCTGTTGTTGATGTCATGCTCCCGATAGACTTGATTTCCGGCTGGATTGAATTCCGCTTTTTGCGTTCTATTGAGGAAGGCTCAATCGAATTGATTATGGGAGAGGCTTTGGCCGCTTACAAGAGAATCACAGAGCATTGAATCTTTTAAGGAACTGCTTTGTGCGTTCTTCTTTGGGACTGCCGATTACAGTCTGACTGTCCCCCTGTTCTACTATTACTCCGCCGTCCATGAAAATAATGTGGTCGCTTGTGTCACGTGCAAAAGACATTTCATGGGTTACGACAACCATTGTCATGCTCGTTTTTGCAAGCTCACGTATGACCTCAAGTATTTCTCCTGTAAGCTCAGGGTCCAGTGCCGATGTAGGTTCATCAAAGAACAATACCTGCGGATTAAGTGCAAGGGCACGTGCAATGCTTACTCTCTGCTGCTGGCCACCGCTAAGCTGGCATGGATAGTTTTTCGCCTTGTCGTCCAGATTCATTTTTTTCAAAAGCTCAATGGCAGTCTGTTCAGATTCCTCTTTGCCTCGTTTAAGGACAAGCCTCTGTGCCTCTGTTATGTTCTGCATTACGGAAAGGTGAGGGAATAGATGAAAATTCTGAAATACAAGTCCCACCTTGAGCCCGATTTCCCTTAGAGTTTTCTTGTCTGCATACACGCCGTTATCTACAAGTTTTTGTCCGCAGATTGTAATTGAGCCGCCGGTTACTTTCTCAAGCTGTGTAATGCATCTGAGCAAAGTTGATTTTCCGCTTCCAGACGGACCGATTATGCCAAGGACTTCTCCCTGATGGACTTCAAAAGAAATGTCACGTATGACGCTGAGTTCACCGAAGTTCTTGGATAAGTTTTCAACTTGAATAATTGAATCATTTGTAGTAGTCAAGTTTTTTCTCCGCAAAATCAAATGCTTTTGTAACACCCCAGTTCATTACGCAGTAAAAAAGGCCTGCAATGAAAAGGGGAAGAACGCTTACAAGACGGCCGCTCTGAGTTTTTGCAACATGGAACAGTTCCGCCACACCCAGAACCTGAACAAGAGCCGTATCCTTTACAAGGGTAATGACCTCGTTTCCCATGGCAGGAATTATTTTCTTTATGACCTGAGGAAGCACAATCCTGAAAAAAGTCTGTCCCCTTGTAAAACCAAGCACAGAAGAAGCCTCATATTGTCCCACAGGTATTGACTGAATTCCTCCACGATAAATCTCCGCAAAATAACATGCATAGTTAATCACCATTGCAACAATCGCCGCCGTAAAACGCTGCATTCCAGTACCGAAAATATAGGGTGGAGCAAAGTAAACGAAAATCAGCTGAAGCATCAATGGAGTGCCGCGAATTATCAGAAGAAAAAAAGACGTAAGCTTTGATATGATTTTTATTTTGGACATCCGCCCCATGCATATTAAAAGTGCAAGCGGAATTGAAAAAAGAAGTGTAAGAAAAAAAACTTCAAGGCTGACACCGGAACTCTTAAGCATTACAAGGATAAGGTTTCCGATGTCCATTCTGGCAAAGTATTCCTGCATTTAGCGTCCTATTACAGAAATATTCCTGCCGAACCATTCATTGCAGATTGATGCGACAGTTCCGTCCTTTTCCATTTCCTCAAGTATTTTCTGAACTTCATCACGGAGCTTTAAGTCGTTCTTCCTGAATGCAACGCCGTATTCCTCATTTGCAAGTCCCTGTGCAAGAATCCTGTAAGGATAGCCTGCCTGCTTGATTGTGTATTCGGCAACAACAAGATCCATGACCACTGCATCGATGTTTCCGATTCCAAGGTCATTAAGTGCTGTAAGGTTCTCCTCGAATTCAACTACACCGGCCAGGGAATTCAAGAGGTTTGTGTCTGCGCTTACGGCATCCCATGCAGAAGATCCTGCCTGAACACCAATGAGCTTTCCGTTCAAATCATTTGTATTCTGGATTGTGCTGTCATTCTTTACGATTACAACCTGAGCATTGTCAAGATATGCTTTTGTAAATGCCATTGCTTCCTGACGTTCCTTTGTCATTGTAAAACCGTTCCAGATGCAGTCAATCTTTTTTGTGTTGAGCTCCTGCTCCTTTGTTGCCCAGTCAATCGGCTGCAGCTTGAGCGTGACACCAAGTCTTTTTGCAACTTCCTTTGCAAGGTCAACGTCATAACCGACTATTTCGTTGTTCTTGTCCCTGAAACCCATTGGAGGAAATGAGTCATCAAGGCCCATCACCAGAGTTCCGTTTTTCTTTGTTTCTTCAAGTGAATTGTCTGTCCCGCTTTTTTTTGCACATGATGTGACTGTCATTACGCCAGCCAGTAATAAAGCCGTAAGTATTCCTATTGATTTTTTAATTTTAGTTTTCTCCTTTCTTTTTCTGTTTCTTGGTGTTATCACTGCATTGTTTCTGGTATGCAAGATAACATGAATGTTTTTCCTTGTCCTTGCAGTCAGCACAGTCTGTATTCTTAATCATCCACTTTATGATTCCTTCTTTTACGTCATCGTCAATATCATGCTCAATCTTACATGCGTTTTTTTCGGCCTGATCATATCCGACTCCTGTGATTGTCATAAGAAAATCGGTGAGCAGAATGTGCCTTCCAAAAACTTCATGCGCTGTTTCCTGACCTTTTTCCGTAAGCTCAAGATTACCTGTCTGTGATATGGTGAGGTATCCGTGTGATACCAGAATTCCCATTGCCCGGCTCACGCTGGGTTTTGAGACTCCAAGCCTTCGTGCCACATCAATTGAACGGACTTTTCCGTTTTCTTTTTGCAACATCAGAATTGCCTCAAGATAATCCTCGCCTGATTCATGAATGTCTTTCATATTAAACTGATATCCTATAAATCAACGCCCTTACAGGTCCATGATCTGATCATAGATGGCCCTTCCACCCGGAACCATAGGAAGAACAGGAACATCAATGTCAACCTTTGCATCGATAACGGCAGGTTTTCCGCTCTTGAATGCCTCAGCGAACACCTTCTCGAATTCAGCTGCATTGTTTGCCTTGTAACCGTCGATTCCGTATGCAGCGGCAAGCTTTACCCAGTCAGGTCCGAAATCAAGTGTTGTTGCACTGTATCTCTCGCCGTAGAAGGCCTTTTGCCACAGACGTACGTTTCCAAGTGTTCCGTTGTTCACCACTACAATCACCAATGGCAGGTTATAGTGGGAGATTGTTGCCAGCTCGTTGCAGTTCATGCGGAATGAACCGTCTCCTGCGATATGAACGACACGTGCCTTTGGATTTGCAAACTGAATACCCATTGCGGCTCCAGTTCCAAAGCCCATTGTTCCAAGTCCGCCTGATGTGACGAATGTACGTGGCTTTTCAAACGGATAGTGCTGGGCTGTCCAAAGCTGGTGCTCTCCAACCTCTGTCGTGATGAATGTATCGTCTCCTGCAATCTTGTGGATGCACTCGCACAGGAATTTCGGGTTGATTGAGTCTGCCGGATTCTCGTCGTAAATCTTTGGATAATCCTTTTTCCATTCTGCAATCTTGTTTTTCCATTCTGAATGGTCTGCCTTCTTGATTAACGGAAGAAGACGCTTGAGTATGTCCTTTACGTTTCCGATGAGCTTTCCTGATACAGGGATGTTCTTGTTGATCTCCGCGGCATCAATGTCGATGTGGAATACCTGGCTGTTCTCTGCGAAATGCTGCGGATTTGAGATTACACGGTCAGAGAAACGTGAGCCCAGTGCAAGGACAAGGTCGCTTTCGGTAACTGCCATGTTGCTTGCCTTTGTTCCGTGCATTCCAACCATGCCAAGGTTCAGGCTGTTGCTTGACGGGAATGCTGAGCGTGCCATCATGCTTTCTGATACCGGAATGTCTGCGGTCTGTGCAAGGGCAAGAAGCTCTTCGCTTGCGTTACCGATGATGATTCCGCCACCTGCATAGATTACAGGTCTTTTTGCGTTGTTGATTATCTCGGCCGCTTTCTTGATCTCCTCGTCGCTTGGGGAAGGAGGATTAAGTGACCTCTTGAGATGAATGTTCTTGTCCTGAATCCTCTTTGCAATCTCATCTGCGTTTTTGAGAGGCTCGAATTCAACTTCTTTTGCGGTGACTTCTTTTGGAATGTCAATCAGTACAGGACCCGGTCTTCCGCTTTTTGCAATGATGAATGCCTCACGGATGACATCTGCAAGCTCCTCTACGTTGCGGACGATATAGTTGTGCTTTGTGATAGGCATTGTTACGCCGGTTATGTCAATCTCCTGGAAAGAGTCCTTTCCCAGAAGTGTAGTGGGAACATTGCATGTAATTGCGACAATCGGGGAAGAGTCCATGTAGGCTGTTGCAATTCCTGTTACGAGGTTTGTGGCACCAGGACCGCTTGTTGCAAATACTACACCGACTTTGCCGGTTGAACGTGCATAACCGTCTGCGGCATGGGAAGCACCCTGCTCATGGGCAGTCAGGATATGGCGGATTCTGTCGCTGTTCTTATATAATTCATCATAAACATTTAAAATAGCACCACCGGGGTAACCAAAAACTGTGTCTACGCCCTGCTCAACAAGGCATTCAATAACCACACGAGAGCCTGTAATCTTCAATTTTGAACTCCTAGAAAAAAATAATACGGTGTCTTTTTCCAATCAAATAATATGGAAGAAAACACCGTACCAATAGTACTCTATTTTGTAAATAAAAACAAGTATTTAGCGGAGGATGGCACCCTTGTCTGCGCTTGATACCAGCTTAGCATAGCGTGCCAAATAGCCGTGCTTTACCTTTGGTTCAGGACATTTCCAGGCTGCCTTTCGTTTTGCAAGCTCCTCATCGCTTACTTCAAGGTGAATCTTGTAGTTGTTGATGTCCAGAGTGATTGTGTCTCCTTCCTGTACGAGTGCGATCGGTCCTCCGTCTGCCGCTTCCGGTGAACAGTGTCCAAGTGAAGCGCCTCTTGTTGCACCGCTGAAACGTCCGTCGGTAATCAGGGCAACCTCTTTGTCCAAGCCCTGTCCTGCAAGAGCCGCTGTTACTGCAAGCATCTCACGCATTCCTGGTCCACCCTTTGGTCCTTCGTAGCGGATGACCACAACATCGCCCGGATGGAGGTTCTTTTTCTGAACGGCTTCCATAGCCTCGCTTTCGTCATTGAATACGCGTGCAGGTCCTGAATGCTTCATGAGTTCCTTTGCACATGCTGATCTCTTTACTACAGTTCCGTTTGGTGCAAGGTTTCCGAACAGGATGGCAATACCACCATTGTCGCTGAACGGATTTTCTATTGGACGCAGGATCTCTGGGTTGCGGTTTCTTACACCCTTGATGTTTTCCGCAATCGTTTTTCCTGTGGCTG
>JAGADS010000313.1 GCA_017613485.1 Treponema sp. | reverse complement strand
CTGGAAGATGGCCTGATACAATCAACGGAAAAAAGACCCAGGACAAGCTGATTCTAAAGGGACAGTTCATCATTTACTTTAGATGGAAGCAGACATATCTCGTGCTTGCATCCACAGGCCCGATTGTTGGAATGGATGCTGAGGTTCTGCCACCGGTTCAGTTTTTTGTTGACAGGGAAGCTAAGACTGTAGCCGCTACAATCTATGCAGACGGAAAAAAATGGAAGCCGTTTGAGCTGATGAGCCAGATTACAGTTTTCACCGCGTCAAATTATTTTGCACTAAAAGACGGAATCAAAAAGCTGTTCGGCGGAATCGATGACAAGCGCTTCTCTTTCCTTTCTTTCCTGAACACGGACACAAAGAAAATCAAATGTGCCGGATGGGAATCATGGTACAACCATTACTCGAACATAACAGAGGAATTGATTTTAAAAGATCTTGATGCACTGGACACAACCGATAACCTTATTAAGCTTGAATACCTGGACAAAAACCATAACATTGTATTTCAAGTTGATGACGGATGGGAAAAAGCACTTGGACAATGGCAGGCACACAGTCAGAAATTTCCGTCCGGAATGCAGGAGCTTGCACGCAAGATAGAAGAGAAAGGCTATATTCCAGGATTATGGATAGCACCGTTCATCATTGACTACAGGAGTGATTTTGCTCAGCAGCACAAGGACTGGATTCTAAAAGATGAAAGACGAAAGCCTCTTTATGCCGGATTCAATCCAAACTGGGGTGCCAAGTGGGGAAAATATCAGCCTGCAAAAGCCAATTCATTTTTCTGCCTGGACTTGAGCCGTGACGATGTACTTGAGTATCTGGACAAGCTGATGGAGATTATAATTGAGGAATGGGGATTCAGATACATAAAGCTAGATTTCCTGTATGCCGGAATGCTTAACGGAAGATTTGCACAGGGTGGGGCCGCATATCAGTGGTACGACAGGGCAATAAAAAAGATTACACGCAGGTGGGTAAACTCACAGGGACAGAGCGTCGGATATCTTGGATGCGGAATGCCGTTTGAGTCATCATTTGCTACACTGCCTCTTTCCCGCATAGGACCGGACACAAAGGAAGCCTGGGACGACAAGCTGCTGGAGAAACTTCATTATCCGGCACGACCGGGAGCGAAACCAAACCTGATAAGCACACTGGGTCATGCATTCTGGGATCAGAGCATTTACATAAACGACCCTGATGTTGTTTTCCTTCGCACGACAAACATTTCACTGAGCGACGGAGAAAAAGAGCTGATTGCACTCATCAACAAGCTTTTTGCAAGCCAGATAATGCATTCCGATGATCCGATTGAATTCAACATAAACGAAAAGGAATTCACCGAAAAAATCGCAGGCTACTACGAGGCTCTTGACGGACAGGAATTCGGACTTGAGACTATCGAAAGCGACATGCATGTTATTTTCTCACGCAACGGAAAATTCTGCGGCTTCATCAACATGAGCGAGAAACCGTTCACCATGGACAAAGATGAGCTGATCAAGACCATAAACTATCAGCTGGGGCTTTCGTTAAATGCAGAGAGTGTCGAATTAAAGCCTGTTGTAGAAAGCTGCCTTAACGCGGGAGATCTTTTCACCTCAGAAAGGCATTCAATATCTGTGTTTGAGATAACAGAAGAATCCGAGAGTGATTCAAATTGAAAAAGCTAAGCTGGAAAACTGAAAAAGCACAGACCCTGACAGCTTTTCTGCAAGAGCATAGAGATGATTTTCAAACTGGAGCAGATGCGATTTCAAACTCAAAAATAAGGCGTATTGTCATTTCAGGCTCGGTTTATGTAAACGGAAGACAATGCAGGCTTCCATCTTTTCTTTTGCATCCGAAATCCACGGTGGAAGTTAATGTCGATGAAACTAAAGCGTTCTACGAGAAAAAACCGGACGACATTCACTTTGAGCTTAAAGACGATGATGTCCTTTTTGAGGATGAATGGCTCATAATCGTAAACAAGCCTGCCTTTTTCCCTGTTGAGAAAACAATAGTACAGGACAGGAACAACCTTCATCAAACCGTAATCGATTTCCTGCACAGACGAAAACCGGAATTAAGGAATCCCCCATACGTCGGAATGATGCACCGGCTGGACAGGGAAACCTCCGGTGCAATTTTATTTACAAAGACAAGGGAAATAAACGCCGCGATGCATGACTTGTTTGAGCAGCACAAGGTCACAAAGAAATACCGTGCCGTTGCATCCAATAAAAACAGCATGACCGTTCCAGACAGTTTTTCTGTGGAAGGATACATGAAGCGGATAAGTCCTAAATCAAGCGCATGTAAAATGGGACTTGTAAAAAACCCGGATGAAGGCCTTTACTCACGCACTGATTTTACTGTCTCCAGAATTGAAGGAGAGTATGTTCATCTTGACTGTGTTTTGCAGACAGGACGTACGCATCAGATAAGGGTCCATGCATCATCATACGGGCTTCCTCTTGTCGGTGACGTGCTTTACGGAGGCCCAAAAGGTTTTGCTGAGAACAACCACAGAATCATGCTTCACTCAATGTCACTTGAATTCATTCATCCGATGACAGGTAAGACTGTTATCGCAGAAAGTCCGTTGCCGCCGCTCTTTTAATCTTCAAATGAGCCTGTCTTTAACTCCTGCATTATCCTCATCCAGCTGTCATATCTCAGGGGACTTATCTTTCCATCCTCTACGGCCTGTTTAATGGCACAGCCTTTCTCGTTGATGTGGGAGCAGCTCATTCCAAAACTGCATTTCCCGACAAAGGGCTTGAACTCACGGAAATAAAGATGAAGGTTTTCTGCTGAAATATCATGAAGAAGGAAACGCCTTACTCCAGGGGTATCGATTATGTCTGCCGTTAACCCCTGCACTCCACCTACAAGAGACTCAGAAAGCTCTATATGCATGAGAGAGCCTTTGGTTG
>JAGADS010000312.1 GCA_017613485.1 Treponema sp. | reverse complement strand
TAAAGCCGCGTTCCTTTAGCTGCTGTATGATTCCGTTAAGGTAATTTGCATAGTCGTTGGTTTTATCATAGACAAAATTCTGTTTTATATCAAACTGATAGCTTCCGGGAAAACGCATGTCGTTGTATAGGATTTTTGAATCATCCCTTTTGCGGATTGCAATGTAAAGATAGCGGTTGATGGCTGCGGGAAAAACCTTGCCTCCATTGTAATCAATATGCTCGCCGATGATGTTGATCCTTGCCGGGGAAGAGTAGAGCCTTACATCGTCAGCACTTCCACCGTACAGTTTTATAAATGCCTCGCTGAGTTCCTCCGGTGTGTATTCCCTAAAAGTCAAATCGTCTGCCATTTGTTCAATCTCCTGTTCAAACTTCTATAATGCGGCAATAAACCGTTCAAAGGCACTGAGTCCTTCCTGATTATATTTAAAAACACCGGCATGTTCCAGAACCTTGCTGAATACTATGCCTGTTTCCTTTTTTATTATCTCAAGGGCTTTGTCATGCTCCATTCCAGAAAAACGTCCGTATTTTTCCTTAAGCTCATCTGCCCAGTCTGCGTGCTTGTTAAGGCTTTCGTCATTCCGAATATCCCTGTCCTGTATCAATGCCATGGCAAGATCATTCAGCTCGTTCTTAAGCCTTCCGGGAAGAATAGCAAGTCCCATTACCTCAATCAGTCCGATGTTCTCTTTCTTGATGTGATGAAGCTCTGCATGAGGGTGGTAAACTCCAAGCGGATGTTCTTCGGTTGTTATGTTGTTGCGGAGAACCAGATCCATCTCAAACAAATCACCCCTCTTTCGTGCAATGGGGTTAAGCGTGTTGTGTTTCTCTCCATCTGTCTCTGCATAGACAAAAGCCTTTTCGTCTGTGTAATTTCTCCATGTATCAAGGACGTGGCCTGCAAGCTCAATAAGCCTGTTTTTGTCGGAGCTCTTGATTCTTAAAACGGACATCGGCCATTTTACTATTCCTGCACTGACATCCTCAAAGCCCCTGATCTGGACATTCTTTGCGATACCTGCCCTTGCCATCGGAAAATCGTATGCACCGCCCTGAAAATGATCGTGTGTAAGAATAGATCCCCCGACAATAGGAAGATCGGCATTGCTTCCAAGAATGTAATGGGGAAACATCGTGACAAAATCAAAAAGCCTCATGAATGTTTTTTCTGTAATCTGCATGGGAACATGTTCTGTGTTGAATACAATGCAGTGCTCGTTGTAGTAGACATAGGGAGAGTATTGGAATCCCCATTTTTCTCCTGCAAGCTCAATCGGAATTATTCTGTGGTTGCTTCTTCCCGGATGATTAAGGCGGCCCTTGTAACCTTCGTTTTCCTTGCATAACTGGCAGCTGGGATAAGAGGCTGTCTTGTTGTTTCTGGCGGCGGCAATTGCCCTGGGATCTTTTTCTGGCTTGGAGAGATTGATTGTGATGTCCATGTCACCATATTCTGTACTGCTTATCCATTTTACATCCCGTGATATTCTGTAGCGCCTTATGTAATCTGTGTCCTGGCTGAATCTGTAGAACCAGTCTGTTGCCTCTTTCGGTGATTTTTTGTATAGACTGTAAAATCTGCCTATGATGTTGGAAGGCCTGTCAGTCATAATGGACATGATTTCGGAATCAAACAAATCCCTTTCTGTTACGCTTTCTGCATCGATGAGCTTTTTTTCTCCGGCATAATCCAGGATGCTTTTTAATATTTCCTCAAGATTCTGAATCTGTACGTCAGGAACCTCAGCTGACTTTTGATTGTCCTCATATCCTTCAATTCCAAGGAATGCAAGAAGACGGTTCTTTACATAAATCAAGTCTTCCTTTTCTATGAGTCCTGTCTTAATTCCGTAGGCGGCAAGCCTGTTGATGCTGTCAAAAATATTCATATATCACTCTTTAATGTCATTGTCTGACGCGACCCGACAATCTATCGAAAGATTCCCAAGTCAAGCTCGAGAATGACCGATCTTCAAATTATGTTTTCCTTAAAGTAAATGTCTATGGGCATGTCTATTCTTGAAGGGACCTGCTGATGCAGCATGCAGTACTGGTAAAGCTTGTGTACTGCATCGGAGCCCTGCATGTCAGGTCTCTGTCCTATAAGGCAGTCTATGCTTCCGTCAAGAAGTCCCTCCCTGTTTCTGTCAACAAGGTCATATCCCACAACAGTAACACGGCTCTTTAATCCCCTGTCAACAAGAAAATAAGTTGCAAGAGTTACTTCTGCATGTGGAATGAAAATTCCCTTTATGTCATTGTGACGCTCAAAGAGTTCCTTCATGAAATTATAGAATCCAAGATCTGTTGTGTCAGTGCAAATCTCATCCAGTACAATTGAGCCTGCATCCTTTTGAATGTAGTCCGTAAAACCACGTACTCTCTCTCGAAGGTTATATCCGGATGAATACATCGTGATGCATGCGAATTTACCGCTTCCCTGAAACATCCTCATGATTCTTCCGGCGCAATAGCCTCCTTTGTAGGGGTTCTGTGCAATAGTAATCAGAGGCTGCGTTGTTCCCAGCGGAGTATCGATGAACACAAATGGTATGTCACCCAGTCTTGAAAGAATCTCCATGTGTTCCTCAGGGACAACCGGTGTTGTGATAAGCGCGTCAATGGGACTTTCAAACAGACGGCTGCTTTTTTTCAGTGCGTCACCTGCAATCTGTCGGTCAAATGTAACGAGCCTCAATTCTATTTTGAGCGGGTTCAGCTGTGCCACTGCCTGATTCATGCCTTCAAACAGGAGCCTGTAATAATCACATCCTGTCTCCAGAAAGGGAAGAAGGACTCCTATGACAAAGGGCTTGTTGCTTTTGAGCTGACTTGCCATGGGGTTTGGCTGATAACCGTATTGCTCGATTATCGAAAGAATAAGCTCCTTTGTTTTCTCAGATACGCCTTTCCGGTTGTGAATTACCCTGTCTACTGTTCCCGTTGAAACATTTGCACGTTCTGCAATTTCTGCAATTGTCATAAAGTCCTCTTTTTGTGTACGTACACGTTTTTACAATATCACATCTTTTCCAGAAATGCAAATATTTTTGTAAAAAACTTGAAAAATTCTTCAAAAAACCCAAATTTTCAAGAAAAAACAAGAAAATTTACGAAATTTTGAAAATTCTGTTTGACAATAATGGGATTCAGGAGTATAAATAAAGTATACCGTGTACGAACACGGAATTTTGGAGGAAAAACTATGAAAAAAATCATTTTTGGCATGCTCGCTCTTGCAGGTGTATGTTTGAGTTTTGCTTCTTGTTCTAAAGGTGGGGCCGCAAAAGTCCAGAACAAGGACAAACCTTTCGTGTTCTTTAACCGTCAGCCATCAGATCCTACGACAGGAGCAATTGATACAGCTGCAGTTAACTGGAATGATAAAACCTATTATGTAGGTTTCGATGCTGCAGGTGGTGGAGCAGTTCAGGGAAAACTTATTACAGACTTCCTTGCAAGTGCAGATCCTGCT
>JAGADS010000311.1 GCA_017613485.1 Treponema sp. | reverse complement strand
ATGGGTAACCTGATGTTCGACGGATGGAAGACACTGCAGTGGAACAACCCGAACTATATCACTGAAGTTCGCACACGTGAAATCAGGGTATATCCGATTTATCCACGCGGAATTCCTTACGTTAAGTTTGCTGGTTTCCAGATCACACGCGATGCATCTGATATCGGAGATGACTTCATCGGTTATTTCAAGGACGTAAAGGTTATCTATGACCTCGCAGTTCTTACATCAGACCGCGACATTGATGATGAAGACCTCTGGGGAATCATCACAAAGAAGGAAACAGCTCGCCAGGCTCACGAGATGACACAGTTCGGAAGCAAGCAGGTTAACCGCTACATCGAAAAGCAGAAGATGGCAACAGAATCTGAATTTACACCATCATTGAATGAAGGTTCAGATTCAAATGCAGGATCTGCAAAGAACTACTAATTAGCGGTCGTTTCTAAAAAGCCGTCCTTTATCTTAGGGCGGCTTTTTTTTGCCCTTTAGTATTTATGGAGTAAGACATGGAAAGAGATTTGCCCAATAAAATAAACATTCAGCAAACCTATGAAGAATACAGGCCTGTATTTCAAGAAATCCTTTCCAAGATAGAAGCAAGCTTAAAGAAAAACATACATATCAGTTCTGCTCCGACATACAAAAACAGAATCAAATCATTTAATTCATATTATAAGAAAATCCTCCGTCAAAAACCGAAAGAGTCAGCCGAATCAAAGACACTTGTTACACTGACAGACATGATGGGGATACGCGTAATCTGTGCATTCCTGGAAGATATTGACATTGTAGAGAAACAGCTTGAGGAAGCATACGATGTCAAGGAAATTGAACGGAAAGGCTCGGAACAGTCATTCAGGGAATTCGGTTATGAGTCACGCCATGTCCTGATTGCTATACCGGAAGACTGCATGCCTGAAGATAAATCAGTTTTCCTGCCACCGGATCTTGTATGTGAGATTCAGATACGTACGATTTTACAGGATGCATGGGCAGAGGTTGAGCATGAGCTTATCTATAAGTCAGAGTTCAATCCATTTGACAAACCTCTAAGAAGAAAGCTGGCATCAATAAACGCAAGCCTTTCATTGGCGGACACGATTTTCCAGGAGATACGCGACTATCAGAACCGTCTTGTGTCAGAGCTTGGATGCAGGAGAAATACATTCTACGACAAGGCAGACGAGCTTACGGACAAGGAACTCGGTACGTCACGGGAAAATGCCATGTCTTCTCCAGTCATGTCTGCTTCTGCAAATAAAGCCGGCAGCATTGATGATCTTGTTTTGCAGGCATTGCACGAGCATAATGTAGGAAACTTTATGCAGGCAGTCCTCATCTACACACAGATACTTGAATCAAAACCGGAACCCCCGGATGTCGTAAAAGCTGTAATCCTAAAGCACCGTGGAATGGCATATTTCGCTCAGAATCAATATGACAGTGCCCTTTCTGATTTCCAGGAAAGCGAAAAGCATGACCCCAAGGGATTCCGCACAATTTATTACGAGGGAATCGTTCACAGCGTTCAGGGACATGAAACCGAGGCCATAGAATGCTATAACCGTTCTCTCGGCATTGATCCGTATCAGAGTCACGTATACTATCGCCGTGCAATCTCATATTTCATGCTGGGTGATTACAATACCGCCATGAAAGACATTACCTCCTCGGAAAAACTTGGCCTTAATGATGATGACCTCAAGGCACTCAAATCAAAAGTAATAAAAAAATTCGACATGGGAATGTAAGTGACGATCAGGAAAAAAATTTTTCTTGCAAAATGAAATATTGTGGCATATAATTTATTTAATTAAGCATCACTAATAGATGCAAAATTGAATCAAATAATACGAGGTGCCCAATGGGAAAATTCGTCATCAGTGCCGCAAAGACCGGCATTAAGTTCAATCTGGTTGCCAATAACGGTGAGATTATTGCAACATCACAGGTTTACAAGACAAAAGCTTCATGTCAGCATGGAATCGGCAGCGTGATTAAAAATGCTGGATCTCCAATTGAAAATCAGACTGCCCCAAAATTCGAGAAACTCAAGAATCCGAAGTTTGAGCTCTACAAGGACAAGAAGGGAGAATTCCGCTTCAGGCTTAAGGCTGGTAACGGTCAGATTGTTGCAGTTGGCGAAGGCTACAAGGATATTGCCGCATGCAAGAACGGAATCAATTCAATCAAAAAGAATGCAACACCAGACACAAAGATTGTCGATGAGACAAAGAAATAAAACAGGTGTTAAGGAAATACTGATTGATTAAAATTTTTCATTGCCGGACTTGATTATCCTGTCATTGCCGGACTTGATCCGGCAATCTGGAAAATGGCATAAATCAGATTTTATAAAAAAAAGACCTGGATTACGGTGATGTTATCCGGGTCTTTCAGTTTAAAATAAAAAAACATCTCCTACGGGAATTGAACCCATGTTGTCGGGATGAAAACCCGATGTCCTAACCACTAGACGAAGGAGACGTAACAGCAAAAAAGCTATTAAGATGTAAATACTATATCAAGATATAGATTGTTTGTCAATCCCTTTTATTCATTTTTGCAATGCCATAAAGAAAAATTAGCATTTGAATTTTTGTCTGTTTACCAGTATAATAAACATGTTAGGTGGAATGAAAAACATAAGCATTCAAAGGGCTTCCATTCGACGAGGAGTTACAAGGATGAAAGATAAAAATTATGATCTTATAAATCGCTTTAAAATATTTCTGCCCAAAGATCTTTCAATAGAATCCATGTCCCAGATACAGAGGGTCAAGCTTCCCTATGTCATAATCGGAACATTGTTCTGTCTTGTTTCTTTTTTCCTTCTTGGACTTGGTCTTGTGTTTCAGAGAATATATTTCTTATCGATACTTGTTTTTCTTACCACTTTGGTTTTTGTCTTCTCAACGTTCTTTACAAAAAGAGGAAGGTTTCAGGCAGGCTCTTATATAAACAGCGTTGGACTTCTTGTAGGATGCGCGGTCATATTCTTTTTTGCACCGTTCTATCCGACAACAACGATTATTTACCGTGATGCATTTTTTGCTGTAGTAATGGCACTTTTGAATCAGGCAGTATCGATTAAAAAACGTCAGCTAAAGCATTTTTTTCATATTGAGCTTATAATGTGGATTGGGGCGATGGTTCTGGATTATAAAGGCCTTGTCGCAATAAGTGTAAGAGCGTTTTGGGTTGCGGCTGTCGTAAATACTATTGCCCTGATTTTCTGCAATCTCCTTAT
>JAGADS010000310.1 GCA_017613485.1 Treponema sp. | reverse complement strand
GGTGAAGCTGCATTCAATCTTACGGATGATGTGGAAGGAACTGATCCATGGGTTCACAATAACTCAATCGCATGGCTCGGTGGATTTGACATTGACCTGCCTTTCTGGAACGCAAACCTTAACGTACAGGAAACAGGAACATATATCCTTCACGGTGATGAATGTGACAAAGAAATACGTGATGTTGACTACTCAAAGAACGGATACACAAACAACAAGATTGCGGCAAACTTCACGGCATCTTTCATGAACGACAGAATTGCACCGGAACTTACAGTGATGTACGGAATCGAGAACAAGGATCTGGTTCTTCTTCCCAAAATCACCTATAAGCCAGACCAGAACCTTAGCTTTACAGCAAGCGGCCTTTACATCTGGTGCGGTGACGACAACAGCGAGTTCAAGGCCTGGGAAAACAACAGTTTCGTGAACATCGGCGCAAGCTATAAGTTCTGATGCTATCATAAAAAAAAGGAGAGCCCATATCGTGCGGCTCCCCTTTATTCTTTTGCTAAAATTGCACTTTTTTTTATTTTGCCACGACGTTTACGAGCTTGTCGGGGACAACGACTACCTTTACGATGCTCTTGCCCTCAAGGAACTTCTTGGCTCCCTCGGTCTCAAGGGCTGTTTTCTGGAGTGTGTCCTTATCTGTTCCGACGGCGGCCTCGAACTTGTCGCGGAGTTTTCCGTTTATCATGACGACGATTGTCTTGTTGTCTTCCTTGCAGAACTCCTCGCTGAACTCTGGCCATTTCTCGTATGCGACTGTCTTTGTGTTTCCGAGTTTTTCCCAGAGCTCTTCTCCAAGATGAGGTGCGTAGACGGAAAGCATCTTTACAAATCCTTCCCACATTGCCTTTGGAATCTCTGGAAGCTTTGCGGCCTCGTTTATGAAAATCATCATCTGGCTGATTGCGGTGTTGAAGTCCAGCGTTGATGTATCATGAGTGACTTTTGCAACAGTCTTTGCATAGGTTTTCCTGAGTGAGGAAAGATCCTTGTCGTCGATTTTTCCTGTGATGTCTACATCAGAAAGCGGCTTGTCGGAAAGTGACCATACTTTGTCAAGGAAGCGGTTTACGCCGATCAATCCCTGTGTATTCCACGGCTTGGAGACTGTGAGCGGTCCCATGAACATCTCGTACATGCGGACACTGTCGGCTCCGTACTGCTTTATCATCTCGTCGGGGTTCACTACATTCTTGAGGGACTTACTCATCTTTGCGATTATCCTCTCAAGCTTTTCGCCTGTCTCCTTGTCCTTGAATTCGTTTGGTGCGACTTCCTCTGCCCTGTCTATCGGAATGAGAGACTTTGCGGCGTTCTGATATGCAAAGCTTGTTATCATTCCCTGGTTGATAAGACGGTGGAACGGCTCCTTTGTGCTTACGACTCCTGCATCAAAAAGAACCTTGTGCCAGAAGCGGCTGTACAGGAGGTGAAGAACCGCATGCTCTGCTCCTCCGACATAAAGGTCAACCGGCATCCAGTATTTTTCTTTCTCTGGATCAACAAAAGCCTTTTCGTTCTTCGGGTCGATGTACCTAAGGTAATACCAGCAGCTTCCTGCCCACTGAGGCATTGTGTTGGTCTCGCGTCTTGCATCTGCGTTGCACTTTGGGCACTTGCAGTTTACCCAGCTGTCTATTCCGGCAAGAGGGCTTTCTCCTGTTCCTGTCGGCTGATATGTCTTTACGTCTGGCAGCTCAAGCGGAAGCTGTTCTTCTGGTACGGCAACTGTTCCGCAATTCGGGCAATGGATCAGAGGTATGGGTTCTCCCCAGTATCTCTGGCGGCTGAAAATCCAGTCACGGAGCTTGTAGCTTACTGCTTTTTTTCCGATTCCCTTTTCGCCAAGCCATGAGATGATTGTATTGATTACGTCCTTTGTAGGCTGACCGTTGAACTCCTCGCTGTTGATTGCATATCCGTCTTTTGCAGGTGTACATTTTTCTGCCACTGCAAATACATCTGGGTGTGCCTCTGCAAGCTTTTTATATTCCTCTGGATTTTTTGCGGCCTCACGGATCAGCGCGGCACCCTTTGCCTCATCTCCGTCTGCAAGGGAGGCGGCTTCCTCCGGGCTTGCAACAACCTTGATTATAGGCAGGTTGAATTTCTTTGCAAAATCCCAGTCACGCTCGTCGTGTGCAGGAACGGCCATGATCGCACCTGTTCCGTGACCTGTAAGAACATAGTCTGCAATCCAGATTGGAACCAGTGCTCCGTTTACAGGGTCAATTCCATAGCTTCCTGTAAATACACCGGTCTTGTCCTTTGCAAGGTCAGTTCTCTCAAGATCAGATTTGCTGGAGGCTTCGGCTATGTATTTCTCCACTGCATCTTTCTGTCCGCTTGTTGTAAGCTCCTTTACCATAGGATGCTCCGGGGCAAGAACCATGTATGTGGCACCAAAGAGAGTATCAGGGCGTGTCGTGTAAACCGTGAGTTTCTTGTCTGTCGGTTTTCCGTCCTTGTCTGCAACGGTAAAGTCTACCTCGGCACCCTCGCTTCTTCCGATCCAGTTTTTCTGCATTAGCTTTACGCTTTCAGGCCAGTCAAGTCCGTCCAGGTCCTTTATGAGGTCATCTGCATAGGCTGTGATCTTAAGAATCCACTGGCGGATTGTCTTGTGCGTAACCGGGGAACCACAGCGGTCACAATGGCCTTCCTTTACCTCTTCGTTGGCAAGTCCTGTCTTGCAGCTGGGGCACCAGTTGATAGGTGTCTCTGCCTCATAAGCAAGTCCCTTCTTATAAAGCTGAAGGAAAATCCACTGTGTCCATTTGTAATAGTCTGGGGTACATGTCATTACGCAGCGGTCCCAGTCGTAGCTGAATCCAAGGGCCTTGATCTGCTGTGTAAAATGCTCGATATTCTTGAATGTCGTAGTTGCAGGGTGTGTTCCTGTCTTAATCGCATAGTTTTCTGCAGGCAGTCCGAATGCGTCATATCCCATCGGATGAAGCACATTGTATCCGTTCATGCGCAGGTAGCGGCAGTAAATGTCGGTTGCCGTATATCCCTCGGGGTGGCCTACATGGAGTCCTGCGCCGCTTGGGTACGGGAACATGTCAAGCACGTATCTTCTTTTCTCTTTAGGGAAACTGGGATCCTCCGTCACGCGGAATGTCTTGTTGTCGTCCCAGTATTTCTGCCATTTTGGTTCAATGTTTTGGAATGGATAAGCCATATTCTGCCTCTTCTGTTTTTTATTCAATTATTGGTTTGAGCGATTATATCACAAAAAAGAAATATATAGAAGTGCAAGACGGCGGTCAATTAAAGGGGCTTTTTGAAAATG
>JAGADS010000309.1 GCA_017613485.1 Treponema sp. | reverse complement strand
GCCGTTTGGTCCACGTATAAGGTAGTGCTCGTTATGCCTTACTTCCCAGTTCAGGTTAACAAGCACATGATGATCGCCCCAGCCTACGTTCACGTCCTCGAATTTTATCAGGGCTGAATCTGCAGAGTCATTTTGACCAGAAGAGGCATTCTCTGTTCCTGCCGAATATTTCTCCTGGATTTCCCTGAGTGCATTCAAGAAATCATTTCTTTCCTGAACACGCTTTTCCCTGTTCTGGTTTTCACGTTCCGACAGAATTTTCTCGTAATCATTCCTTTCTCCGCAGAACGAGACTTTTCCGTCCGTAAACTCAAGCACACGGTTTATTGAGGAAGGAATTTCAGAGAACCTTTCCATGCTCAATATAATCGAAGGAAAACCGCTTCCTGAATTTTTAGCATTAAGCTGACGGTTTACCATGGTGTCAAAGAATTCAAGAAGAATGCGTCGGGATTCAGCATCAAGGCCTGCAAATGGATCGCTCAGAATCAGAAGCCCCGAACCGGATAAAAGGGCACGGCACAAAAGGGTACGCCTTATCTCACCGGTGGACATATAGCGAAGCCCCCTGTCCAGAATCTTTTCCACGCCACAAAGCTTTACCTGGGGCATTGTCTCAAGGCGGGATGCAATAGGAGGAAGAGGTGCGTTTTTTGCACTTGAACCGCCAAGAACCTCCGCAATATACTGACGTCCTGTTCGTCCTATGTCTTCCCTGTCCAGAATCTCGCTTTCATCGCGTTCACGTTCTTCTTCAATCAAGCGGGCTGCCATCTCAAGGGAGACAACCGAAACAGAGCCTTTAAAAGATGAATGGAAACTGCCTTTTTTCTGGGGATCAGAAGATTCAACAGGAACAAAATCAAGCTGAGAACTGAGGGCTTTTACAAAATCAGCCTTGCCGCCACCGTTTGGACCGGTTACAAGCCATGCCTCACCCTCGTTCATCTGCCAGGAAAAATCCCGGAGCAAGGGTCTTGAGCCATCCTGAATACGACAATTACAAATTGAAATCAAAGGAGAAATTGAATCAGACTGCATGATAAAAAAACAACCGGGCATCATGGACAAGAGAGTTCAGATTACCCGGTATCGAAAGAATGTTTAGCAGATTACGACAGAGTTGTCGGTGTGGGAGAAAGGAGCCGGAATGTATTTGTCTGCGGCCCAGTCATTTTCCCAGCGTTTTCCGTCAAGCAGATAGCGGAACTGGTATTCCTTGCCTTTTTCAAGTTCAATTGAAACAGAGAATGAACCGTCTTTTCCCTGCTTAAGTGGATTTGCGGTGCTGCTCCAGCTGTTGAAGTCTCCTGCTATTGTTATTGTTTTTACGTCCTTTGCAGCTTCTGCCTCAACAGTAAACGTAACCTTGCATTTTGTCGGGTCTTTCTTTGGATATGATTTTTTTAATGCCATAATATCCTCCTTTTTTGATAGAACTTCAAAAAATATTTCAGTAATAAAGTTGAACGTATTATATACTCTTTTTAAGTTTTAGTCCATAGTTTTAAATAAAATTACTTTTTGATTACGACAAGATTGCGCTCGTGGTCTTCAATATAGGGAACGGTCAGGGGAATTTTTTTATATGAGGGAATCTGCTGTTTTACTGATTCCATCTCGGCAGTGATTTTCTCGGTGCGGGCTTTGTAACATGCTATGTAACCGCCTTTCTTAAGCTTATCCAGAAGCAGGCCTGCGATTTTTTTTTCAAACGGATGGAATGCACGGAAAACCTCAATGTCAATGCTTTTTGGTTCAAGCAAATCCGCCTGAACGCATTCTACCCTCACGTTTTCAAGATGCATCTGGGAAACCGCGTTCTCCAGAAAACGGCATCGTCTTTCCATGCGTTCAACAAGGACAAACTGAAACTCCGGCATGAAAACTGCAAGCGGAATACCAGGGCATCCGCCACCAGAGCCAATGTCTGCAATCAGGGGACTTATAGAATTTTTTTCGCTCAATTCAACTGCAATGGATTTTATTTCTTTGGCGGCGGCAAGGGAATCAAGCACATGATTTACGGCAACATCCTCTGCTGTGGCGGCACGGATAAGATTGTAGGTTTTATTGCATTCAAGAACAAGCTGAATATAAGTCTCCAGTGCATCCATCTGCACAGGGCTCATATCCAGCTCAAGTTTTTTTACTCCGTCGTGGAGTTTTTGCGTCATTTACTGTTTTCTCCAAGGTCAATCAGAAGCTCAAGTTTCCAGTCGGGATCTGTGGTCCTCATCGTGACAAGATTTCCCGTGCGTGTTGCACTGAGGTTTTCCCTCTGAGAAAGCTGATACAGGAATGAATATTCGTTAAGATAATCCTGGGTCACCGCTGCAGCCGCATGGTAATCCTGAAGTCCGCTTGAACTCTTGTCCTTCTTGAACAAAAGGTGGAATGTCTCTGACCTTGTTACACCGTCGCTCGGATATTTCCTGTCGCCAGTTACAAGGAAGGTTCCGTCTTCCTGCACATCAGAGATATAGACTGTACGGCATGTGCGCAGGACATCGTAGCCGTTTACGGAGAAGCGGATCAATCTGGATGCCTTGGTGCGGGCAGAACTTGTATTTCCGGTTGATGTCACCACCGGGGCCTGAACCGCCTGAGATGCAACTTTCTCCGGTGCGGATGTCTGCTGCTTTATCTCCTCCATCTCGGAAAGGACCTGCT
>JAGADS010000308.1 GCA_017613485.1 Treponema sp. | reverse complement strand
GCTAAGATCGGCATTTACAAACCATCCGTCAAAGTTGTAGCCTTCACGTGTAGGTGTTGCAAGGACAAGTCCATCCTCTGCGGTGTAAGTGTCTGTGTTTGCCCTGTTCTGTGTACCGCCGTTCAGGTGCCACTCAATGGCATACTCTACCTTGGAATTGGCATCTACCAATACAGGCTGAGAAAACGCTTGTGCTGAAAAAAGAAAAAGACCTGCCAGACATGGCAAAAGCTTGAATAAACGTAACTTCATAAAAATCCTCCGTATAACATGAAGCATCTAAATTTAAAAAGACTTTATGACATAAGAAGTTACTTTTTGTGGATGATTTAGCTTAGCATAAAATATTAGAAACAACAAGGGGGCATGTTTTTTTCAGCAGGTATTTATCCTAGCAAATATACTTTCCAAAAATGACTCTCTGTGATAGAATAAAATATGCTTGAGATAAAAGTTTTACAGGAAATTTGCAGAAAACGCAAATTAAGATGGACAGGTCATATACTGGTACGCCTTATTAACAGGCATATCCATCAAATTGATGTTGAGAATGCAATATTAACAGGGCAGATAATAGAGCAATATCCTGATGACTATCCATTACCGAGCTGTCTTATACTTGGGGTTTCCTGTAAAAATATAAAGCTACATGTAGTCTGTGGAACAGATGGTGAAGAGTTATGGATGATAACGGCGTATTATCCAGATAAGAAACAATGGAATCAGTCATTTGACAAGCGTTTGAAATAGGAGGGATAAAATGAGCTGTTTTTTTTGCAAAGGAAATCTTGTTGACGGAACTACTACTTTTATGACTGAAATAGATGGATGTGCAGTTATCGTAAAAAATGTTCCTGCTAAAATTTGTTCTCAATGCGGTGAAGCTTCTTTTTCTGATGAGGTCGCAAAAAAACTGGAACGCATCATCAATTCCCTGCGACCTTCAATTACAGAAATAGCAGTTGCCGATTACAGACTTGTTGCATAAGTGCCAACACAGTAATACTGTGCTGGCAATGCTGATTTAGAACATCAATTTAAGAAAGAGTCTATCCAGAATTATTGCTTTGTCCAAACAAAACTTTGCCACGTAGCCCTATTTTCATCATATTCATCGATTACAAAAAGAAAAGATTGAACTGTACTACCATACATTGTAAACTCGGCAGTTCTAGAATCAGTTATTTCATAATCCCATGTCAGACGCTGAGAACTCATTGTTGTGGTTACTTTATTTCCTGATGAAGCAAATACAATACTTCCTGGATTTGGAATTTGGACATCATATCCAACATCAAAACCTAAATCGTATCCTGTTTGTACCCACGTTGTTCCAGAAAGAAATGTAGTTCCACCAGAAGTATATCCTCCACCACCAGCTCCTGAATGGCCCCCTGAACCATATGAGTGTCCTTCCATGCTTCCCTTAAGGCCATCTGCGCATGACACAAACAAAGCGGCAAATAAAACCATAAGTGAAACGACAAATAATTTTTTCTTCATATAATGCTCCTCCTTTATTTGAATATGTAAATAATTCCAGCCCCAACAGACCAGCTCCACGGCCTGAGTAAGCCAGAATTCCAATCTACACAAAGCACAAGCTTATCATTTATTTCAAATCCGAAGCCAAACTGCAAGTCAATCTTAAAGCCTGTATTTAGTTCGCTTATGCCGGCATACTCAACTTTTTGAATAGGAATTGAAAAACCAAGCCCAGTATAAGGCATGAAATGCTCGACTAATGAACTGTTTCCAAAAAGGCTTTCCATAGGGATATAAAACAACGACATGATTTTTGGAGCTATGACTGTTGTCTTTAACTCATCCTTCCCGCCGAAGTTGCAGTCCACACTTGCCTCCACCGCAAAGTTTCTGTTTCCTGTTATCGGAAAAAGACCAAAGGCTGCATCAAAATCAAAACAGTCAGACTCGCAATAAACATTGTTTACATCAGGAGCCCAGAATGCATAGCCTACATCGGCCTTCATATACATTCCTACTCCATTTTCATTTTCAGCTGCGAAACAACATACTGATGCAAAGACAAACAGTATTCCCAAAACAAATTTCTTCATATCTACCTCCATGCCATACCGCAGAAAAAGCGGGTGCATTTGTTATTCTTTTTTTATTTTACAACTTAGAGATAGAAATGTGGTCGCCCAACAGGCGACTTTTTTCATCGCCTGTCAAAATTGAGGAATATCTTTTTTAAATTCTTATAAAGTTACCTACAGATTTTTTATGACAGAACGTACGGCACCCTTTGAGGCAATCAGCATTGCAAAGTAATCCTTTACCTTTTGCTCAAGGCCACATTCTGCAAGGTCCACACCGAATATCTCCGCACGATGAAGAAGAGGCTCAATCGCTTTACATGCAGCGTCTGCATCTCCGCCAAGCTTTACATCAGCAACATATTTCCTGCATTCATCCAGAAGCGGATCAGGACTCAAGTCAAACGTGTTGCCGTCATCACCGATTCCCATCAGATAACGGAGCCACAGTGCAAAGACCAGAGGGAGAACCTTAAGATCACTTACATTCAAGTCTGAGCGAGAAAGATATCCCTTGATTGTCTCGCCAAAACGGATGCTAAGTTTCTGTGATGTGTCGCATGCAATTCTCTGCGGTGTGTCGGGCATGAACGGATTTGGAATCCTTATGTTCACAACCTCGTCAATAAAATCACGCGGCCTGATGATTCCGGGGTCAACTACAACAGGAAGCCCCTCGTCATAACCAAGTCGCTTTACAAGACGGAGCAAATCCTCATCCTTCATCTCGTCGGCAATCAGAGTGTAGCCCAAAAGGCAACCACTTACGGCAAGGAATGTGTGAAGCGGATTCAAGCATGTGCATACCTTCATCTTCTCTACCTTGTCCACTGTTGCCCTATCGGTAAAATACAATCCCGCTTTTTCAAGTTCAGGACGTCCATTGGGGAAGGCATCCTCTATGACAAGATACTGACATTCCTCGGCATTTACAAATGGAGCGACATAAGTTTTCTTGCTTGTAATCACAGGCTCAAGTCCATCAATTCCATCCTCTGCCAGAATCTTTTCTATTTTTGAATCAGGACGCGGAGTAATCTTGTCTATCATCGTCCAGGGGAAAGTCACTTTGCTGCGGTCATTCACATAATCAAGGAAACCTTTTTTGCACACGCCACGCTTTTCCCACTCTGATGCAAACTCGGTCACTGCTGCCATCAGCTTGTCTCCGTTGTGGGAGCAGTTGTCCATGCTGACCATTGCAAGAGGAATAGAACCATTTGAATAACGCTCGTGAAGAAGACTTACAACTTTTCCGATATAGCTTTTTGGAGAGACTGGACCGGATGCAAAATCTTCCTGAACACCGGGCATGAATACACCGGCGGCATTTTTAAGAAGATAGCCTTTCTCGGTGATTGTGAACGTAACCATCTGAAGTGAAGGAGAACGGAAAATCTCACAGAGGCGTGACCAGTCATTTTCATTTGCACTGTCAGCGGTCAAAGATTCCATGATTGAGCCGACCACAGTTTTTTCAACAGAGCCGCTTGATTTCAATGTCACAAGCACTCCGATATTGTCGTGAGGCCTGTACATTTTTTCTATGATCTCATAATCGTAACCTTCTGCAACAACAAGTCCGCGGTCAAGCACACCCTTGTTCAAAAGCTCCTGCACGACATTGGCCTGAAAAGCACGGAATATGTTTCCCGCACCAAAGTGAATCCAGAATGGATTTGCCCTGGTAGCCCCCATTACCTTTTCCCTGTCAAACTCTGGAAGTGAGTATCCCTTTGCCTTCCAATCAGATGTGTCCTTTATTCCTTCAACTGTAAGTTTCATAATCAACCTCTGGCAATAAAATAATAGTATTAGGCTCAATTTAGAGTTTTACAAAACACTGTCATTGCCGGACTTGATCCGGCAATCTTTTCACAATAGATTCCCGTGTCGATGCACGGGAATGACACCGTTTCAAAAAAGTCAAAACCCAACCTACTGGTATTCTAGCATACTAGTATAAAAAAATCAAATGATTTTTAGATTTTTTCTCAAATCACAGCATCCTTTAGTATTTCCCAGAATCCTGTTTTATTGGATCCCACACGCCTGATTCTCTCTTGGACACAAAGTCTCTGCAATGCACGTGTGACGGTTGCACGGGAGATACCAAGCCTTTCTGAAAGAACTTCCTTTGTCTGCCTTGGATCCTGAACGAGCGCTGTAAAAACCAGTTCCTCGGTCCTTGCGCTTTTTTTCTCCCTTTCTTTTTTTTGACCTGCCGCAAAATCTGATTCCACAGCAGAAACATACAGAGTTCCGTCCGGTATGGTTTTACAGGAAGAGGCATTTAGTTTTTGCTTTATGAGAATCTGGGCTTCCTCTATGCGTTCATCCAGTGCAAGTACAAGAGCGGCCTTTTTTGCATCAGATAAACGGCGTAACGGAGCAAGAAAATTCTTGTACCATTTTGATATGTCTTTCAGAGAAGTAAAATCAACCAGATGCACAATCTTTTCCATGGGGAGGATTTTAAACTGCTGGGCTTGAGTCTCTTCAAATGGTTTTGCACCAATCCTGAACGAGCTTGCAGCCTCTATCTCAAAGTCCAGCTTGTTTAGGAACATGGATTTTCCTGAGTCATAAACCGGAGCGACGCCAATCCATTCAAGTGTATCTGAATTACGCAGGAAACTTATGTTGTAAGAATGTCTGTCCACGTTTGCGATTATATAATCCAGAAGAAATATTTTAAGCAGATCCTGTTCTGCATTCGGGATTCCAAGAAGCTCGCATCGTTCCACAAGTTTTGAAAACTCATATTTAACACCTCCCTTGAGCGGAATGTCCTGATAAATTGAAGCAAGAGGTACCATCTCCGTGTTCTGGTCTGCAATGTCGGGACAAAGACAAAAGTAATCCTCATCGCGTATTTCCAGCGTGTACGGAGTATGATTGATTTTGAGTCGTCTGCATATTTCGCTTGCAAGCACCTCGTTTAACGGTTCCTGCTGCTCGGTTCCGGTTCCTGCTTTCTCAAGATAGTTGATGTCATCCCTGCGTACCCAGCGTTTTGGAAGCTCGCCGACAGTAGTGTTGTCCGGAGAAATTGAAGATGAATTTTTGTTGAGGGCACCAGATGCTGACATGAGCCTTAGTCCAACGGCAGAGTCGTATTTGTTTGAGAAAAAATTGATTTCATCCCACCAGAGTTTTCCCACCTGAGGCAGAGGGCACACCCAGTATTGATCGGAAAGGCTAAGGTAAAAACTTTTTTTTGCAAGTTCCTCGCCCGAATGGATTTGCAGCTCCAAAAGCATTTCCTTAAAGCTTTTACGTGTGTAGGGAATTATGCGGTTGTTGAAAAAATCCTCCAGCTTCTGGCAGAGTCCATATTCGTTTTCCGCAGAGGGCCTACCGTCCGTAAACAGATGCGGCGGCAGATGAAGCACATTGAACACTTTCTTTATTGAAGTGATGTAATGTGCATCGTCCTCTTCAAACTGGAGTATGGGAATATTTTTTTTGTAAAGCACGTATTCCATTTTTGAGCCCCTATTTTGCAATTATAGGCTCATTAAGAGATTTTTGCAAGCCTTTTCCCTATTTTTTCGGCTCTTTTTTACATTTTATAGGCTCGTTTATACACTTTTATACTGTTTCGCTTATTTTTATCGGCTCATTTTTTTTCAAACTATCTATACAGCTTTACTCCGCTTCGGTCAATCATCTTCTCACAGGCTTCCCACAGGCCCTGGAGATACGTTGCACCCAAAGCACGGTCATATAATCCGTAGCCTGGCATCGCCTTTTCGTCCCAGATCATGCGTCCGTGGTCGGGGCGTATAACTCCGTCAAAACCTGTCTCGTAAAGAGTGCGCACAATCTTGAACATGTCGAATGTACCGCAGGAAGAAAGATGTGCCGACTCCTGAAAATCAAGAACGGGATCATCAATCGCAGTGTTGAACCTTAAGTTCCTTACGTGAGCAAAATGAATCCTTCCCTGTGCTGCCTTGATGAATCCGCACAAATCATTCTTGCGGTTGGTTCCGTAGCTTCCTGTGCAGAATGTAAGTCCGTTGTGCGGATTGTCCACCGCCTTGAGCATACGGCAAACCTTGTCCTGACTTGTTATGATGCGTGGAAGACCGAACACAGGCCATGCAGGATCATCAGGGTGGATTGCCATGTCGATGTTGTATTTGTCACAAACAGGCATGATTGCCTTGAGGAAGTAGACGAGGTTTTCAAAAAGCTTTTCCTCATCAACTGACTTATACATTTCAAAAAGCTCTTTAACGCGTGCCATGCGCTCAGGTTCCCATCCCGGAAGAATGAATCCGTTTGAGTCCTTGTCGATTGAGGCAAACATCTCCTCCGGCTTTATGGCATCCACAGCCTTTGAGTTGTATGCAAGAACAGTTGAACCGTCCTCGGTAACACGTGCAAGCTCGCTTCTTGTCCAGTCAAACACAGGCATGAAATTGTAGCACACCATGTGTATGTCTTCCTGTCCCAGACGCTCCAGTGTCTTGATGTAGTTCTCTATGTATCTGTCACGCTCACCGCCGCCAATCTTGACGTCATCGTGAATGTTTACGCTTTCAATTCCGGCAATCTTTAACCCGGCATCCTCTACTTCTTTCTTGATTTTCTGAATGGCAGAAAGCTCCCATGCATCTCCGGGAACTGAATCATACAAAGTTGTAATAACGCCATGAACACCAGGCACCTGTCTGATCTGCTTCAAGGTTACGGAATCAAATCCTGTTCCGTACCATCTTAATGTCATTTCCATAATAAAACCCCGTTTAATCTAGCACATTCTAAAAAAAATGTCATCATCAGACTTGAATCATAAGAAACGCACTCTATTTTATCTTAGGAGTAATAGACAGATTCAAGTCTGAAAATGGCACTGTTGCTTTTTATGTGGAGGCATTTTTAAACCCGGGACATACCCGAATTCAAAAACACCTCCTTTGGAAAAAACTATTTACTAGTTCTGTGCCTTGTAAATCTTGTTTGTCATATCAACAATCTTATCGATGTCCAGATTCTTGCAGGAAGCAATATAAGCATCCCAGTCAGCATTGACATCTTTCTTTCCTGTTACAAAGTTGAGTGTCCATGTATTGATGTTGTCAATAAGTGGAGTTGCCATGAGATTAAGCTGCTCGCGCTCATCTTCTGACGGCTTTGCAACTGGATCTACAGTGGCTATAGTCTTGTATTTTCCATAGCGTGCATAAAGATCCTGTACCATTGGAGTAAAGTTGTCTGTTGATTCTGCAGTTGAGTGACCATAGTAATAGTTACCGCCGGCATATCCCCACTGGAGACGGATATCAACATCATCATCACCACCGCTGATACCAAGACCGCCGCACTTAAATCCTGGAAGAAGCTGCTTTAATTTCTTTCCGTCAACATCAACCCAATGCCATGTCTCACCTTCTGGTCCCCACTTAATCAAGCTATAGGCATCTGAAGAATAGAAGAGCCAGTCAACAAAGCGCATCATCTTGATAAATCCATCTTCACCCAATTCCTCGCGAGCCTTGTCTGCAATCATTACACCGCATTCAAGACGTGAAGTTTCAGCAAGGTCCTTTGTTGTTCCGCTAGGATATGCAGTTACATAGCAAGTTGGTCCGTCACCAAGAATCTTCTGTACACCGATGATGTCGTTTGCAAGCTGAGAGCGGTTTGTAGACATGATTACTGTG
>JAGADS010000307.1 GCA_017613485.1 Treponema sp. | reverse complement strand
TCTGTGAGTAAATAGGCTTATCTGATTTTGTTGACAATACTAAATCCATACTCTGTTTGTCATTTACGGACTTGTTCCAGCAATCTTTTACATATCGTATTTTTCAAACTGCTTTGCCGCACGTTTGAATGTAATAAGCCAGCTTAAGCTCCAGATGATTATTCCACCGGCAAGAACTGGAATCTGCTTCAGCTGACCTGCAAAATCCATCATGTCAAGATATGCTCCGAGACTAAAATCATTTCCCGCCCTATGTATCCAGATGGGAATCTCCACCACAGCGTATAGTACGAAATATGCAATGGCACCGAGAAGGAAACGTATTCCAGGTTTAAGGGGATTCTTGTAAACACCACCGAGGAAAATATAATTGAATACAGCAAGGATTATGAACTGCAATCCGAAATATGCGACATTTATGTCTATGCCTGCAGGATTCAACGGATAATTGCAGAAATGCCTTACAACAGCGGCTATTATCGCAGAGGGAACAAACGCAAGCTCTATCAAACCGCAGTAAAGGAAACGTGCCTTGACGGTATCGATTTTTCTTACAGGCAAAAGAACCGTATACATAATTCCATGCGAAACCTGATTAAGTGAAAAAGTCATCATCACAGCAAGCGTAAGGTAAAAGCATCCGATATAAACCGGATATCTTGGGATAAAATAAAAACCGAAAAGACATAAGAGCCAGCAGTATATGGAAAGGTTTGTCTCAAGCTTCATTTCTTTTTTCAAAAGTTTAGTTACGTTCATTTTAATCTCCTAAAAAATTCATTGTTACGGTTGAATCAGTGGCGCTCAATGTGAACCATGATGTCATCCAGTGACGGCTCATTGCATTCTAGTCCTGCATTTTTTGCCATGTCAGAATCTTCAATCTTCATCATTCCCTCAAATCCCAGCTGATGCTTGTGCAGTCCGATAATCTTTGAATTAAGCTCGTCATTAAGCTGCTCTTTTTTACCGTTGACAAGGATATAGCTTTTCTTGAAAGATTCCCTGTCCTGTGAGGCAAGTATCTTTCCGCCCTTTATGTAGGTTATGTAGTCTGCGCATTTCTCAAGATCAGAGGTGATGTGAGTAGAAAAAAGCACTGAGCGTTTTCCGTCCTCTATGAATTCCTGAAGCATACAGATAAGATCATCACGTGCGGCAGGATCAAGTCCACTGGTCGGTTCATCAAGAATCAAAAGCCTTGCATTATGGCTCATGGCAACAGCAAGTGAATATTTGACTTTCATTCCGGCAGAAAGCTGCTTGAATTTTTTATTCTGATCAATTTCAAAACGCTGACAGAGTTCATTGTAGCGCTTATCGTCCCAATCTTTGTAGAACAACTTTGTGATGTCAGTAATCACCCTGATTTTATTCTCAGGATAAAAATCAACTCCACCAAAAACATATCCCACCTGATTCTTTATTTCGATTTCGTCCTCAGGCATCGATAATCCGCAAAGCTTAATGCTGCCACCGTCATTCTTCATCAGGTTGAGCATTGTCTTGAGTGTCGTAGATTTACCGGCTCCGTTTTTTCCGATAAAGCCCATGATAAAGCCTTCTTCCAGAGTCATTCCAACATTATCCAGATGGAAGGTTTCAAAATTCTTGCAAAGTCCTTGTACTTCAATCAGATTCATTTCACACTCCTATTGTGTATCTTGTATATACACAATATAACACATATCACAATTTGTCAATAGCCAACTGGACAATTTTTTTTTATAAGAATATCATGGAAATCATGGAGAAATATTTAAGATGAAAATTTCACAGATTGCAAAGCCAGGTTCACCCAAATCAAAAATGACATTCCATGAGGATGCGGAAAAATTTCACATAGGCACAATGGAAGATCACTGCTATTTCATTCCGTTTGAAAAAACACAGGACCCATTTGCCTTTAGGGAAAGCTCCAGCCGGTTTGAGCTCTTGAACGGTCTGTGGTCATTTTCATTTTATAAAAGCATAATCGACTTGCCTGATGATTTTACGGACATGAAGCAAAGCGATTCTATTCCGGTTCCATCCAACTGGCAGCTTCACGGTTATGATCAGGCACAGTACACAAACATAGATTATCCAATTCCATTTGATCCGCCCTATGTCCCGGATGAGCTTCCTGTCGGTGTCTATCAGAGGAATTATTTTTATTCTGCGGACGGCCTAAGGAGGATTCTTTGTTTTGAAGGTGTGGACAGCTGCTTTTATCTTTATGTCAACGGCGAGTTTACAGGCTATTCCCAGGTTTCGCATCATACTTCTGAATTTGACATCAGCTCTTTTCTAAATGAAGGAGAAAATATAATTACCGTTGCAGTTCTTAAATGGTGTGACGGAACTTATCTTGAGGACCAGGATAAATTCAGGCTGTCGGGAATTTTCCGCGATGTGTATGTTCTCTCCCGTCCTGAAAAATGCATAAGAGATTATCACTTGACGGCATCTTATAATGACAACGATAAAAGTGGAACTCTGTCTGTAAAACTTTTCGGAATGGACGCAAAGGTTTCCCTGTATGACGGAGATGCCTTGATTCTTGAGGCTGAAGTATCGGAAGAAAAACCGCTTGAGAAAAATATCGGCAATGTAAAACCGTGGTCGGCAGAAAATCCATATCTCTATCGTCTTGTGATAGAGACAGAGCAGGAAACAATCGGTGAAAAAATAGGATTCAGGACAGTGTGCATTGAGGACGGCATACTCAAGCTGAACGGAAAGCACATCAAGTTTTTTGGTGTGAACCGCCACGACAGTTACCCGGATACAGGCTATTACGCGGACAAAGAAAAGATGCGGCATGATCTTGAGCTGATGAAACGGCACAACATAAATGCAGTGCGTACTTCTCATTATCCAAATGCTCCTGAGTTTTATTCTCTGTGTGACGAGATAGGACTTTATGTAATTGATGAGGCAGATCTGGAGACTCACGGATGCGTTGCTGTGTACAATGGACTTAAGTGGGAATGGGCAGAAGGATGCAAGGGCATGGCAATGATTGTAAAAGACCCGATGTTTAAAAATGCAATTCTTGACAGGGAACGACTTCTTGTAACAAGGGACAGGAACAGGCCTTCTGTAATTATATGGTCACTGGGAAACGAAAGCGGATATGGCGAGAATCTTCGTGACGGTGCAAGACTTGTAAAATCTCTGGACAGCACAAGACCTGTTCATTACGAAAGCACATACCGTCTGGATGATATTTCTGATGAAGACCTTGATTTTGTCTCC
>JAGADS010000306.1 GCA_017613485.1 Treponema sp. | reverse complement strand
GGAGGAGGAATATATCTAAACAGTAATGCCACTTTAAAGCTTGGAGATGGGGTAAAAATAACAGGGAACAAAGGATATGTCCCTGTTGGAGATGATACTAGCCAAGGTGGCGGTGTTTGGGTAGGCAGCGGTGCAAAACTCTTTATTTACGGTACAGCTGTAATTGGTGATAACGGATCACATTCGCAAGCGGCTAAAAATACTGCATTTGCAAATAAGGCAGGGTATGGAGGAGGAATTTATACTTGGGGTTATGTTTACATAGGATACGACAGTTTCGATGAATCTAGAGGAACAGGAAATCCGAAAAGCTGTTCTGGCGGTATTTGGTATAATTATGCAAAATGGGGAGGAGGTATTTATTGTGCAAATGGTGTAGCTGGTTTACCGGGTGGTACAGTTAGGATGAAAAATGGATACATTTCTTATAATGGTTCAAATTCAAATGGGGGTGGAATAACTTTAGCTGCTGGTGCTAATAAATTGAGTATACTTGGGGGAACCATAGCTAACAATGAAACGGCCGGTTCTGGTGGAGCAATTTTGGCAGCAAAGACTTTTGAGTTAAGTGTACGCATTCCATCTGGTACTGCAACAAAGAAAAATGATATCTTTCTTCTTATAGATGATACAAATACCCCTCAAATAAAGGTACTGTCGAATTCGTTAGGCGGATCAGGTAGAATTTTGCTTACCGGATCCCCGACTTTCTATAATGAAACTACCCCCTATACGGCTCTAATAGATAGCACAGGAGAACTTTCTAATGTTTCTGGTGCATGTTATAGTTTCGATGTTGCTGACTATAACAGTAAAACTTGGAAAGTAGATACAACAGGAAAGATTAAGAAACAATAATTAGCAACGCAGTTTACAATCATTACGCATTACGAATTATGCATTACGCATTATTATAACGTTATTTTGTCTCAAGAAGTTTTTCAGTCCAAAACCGAAAAACTTCTTGCTTTTTTAAAGTTTTTCGGTTAAAATCTAAAATATGGAAGAAGAAATAGAACTTTTTCGGTCGCGATTTATTGAAAACCTCAGACACTTCAAAGATGAAAACATCATCAAGATACTTTGTGGTGTCCGCCGTTGTGGAAAATCTACCATTCTAAAAACCTACAGGCTTGAACTCCTTTCTATGGGCATAAAGGACGAAAACATTGTTGTCCGAAAGTATACTGCCATGGAATATCAGGATGATTTTGATAACAAGGCTATGTATGATGATTTGATTTCTGCAATCAATAGTGCAGATAAAAATCAAAAAGTCTATCTTCTTTTGGATGAAGTTCAGGAAACTGACGGTTGGGAAAAGTGTATTAATTCTCTTTATGAAAGTCATAATGTTGATATATATGTCACAGGCTCCAATTCAATGCTTCTTTCAAGTGTAATTTCAACATATCTTACCGGCCGTTTTGTTTTAATTCCAATTTATACATTATCATTTGTCGAATTTATGGAATTCAAGAAAAACTATATTCCATCTCTCGCGAATACTTCAGATGAGAAATTTTTTGAGTTGTATTTACGTTCCGGAGGTTTTCCTTTTGTTGCAAAAACAAACCATACTCAGGAAGAAAACTATCAGGTTGTAGACGGCATATATTCAACAGTTGTTACTCGTGATATTTCCAAACGACATAATATTTCGAATCTGGAAATGTTCAACAGAGTTGTTCGTTTTATTCTGGAAAACCTTGGTAAGAACTTTAGTGCAAAAACAATATTCGATTTTTTCAAAAGCCAGCATCGTTCAATTGCAATAGAAACCATCTATAATTATATTGCATGGCTGGAAGAAGCCTTTATAATTTACTGTTGTCCTCGCTATGATATTCAGGGAAAGGAAGTATTAAAGACACAGGAAAAGTATTACCTTTCTGATATCAGTTTTAAATACAGTCAGCTGGGTTACACTCCAAAAGCAATTGCCTCTGTACTTGAAAATCTTGTCTATCTGGAACTTCGTCGCCGTGGTTTTACTGTTTATCTTGGAAAGTCAGGTGATAAGGAAATAGATTTTGTAGCGACTAAACAGGACGAAAAAATCTATGTACAGGTATGCCGTACTCTGCCAGAAGATTCTGACCGTGAATTGGAAAACTTAAAAGCCATAAAAGATAACTATCCAAAATATGTAGTTACCATGGATTCAGCAATTTGCGGAAATGAAGAAGGAATTAAAATAGTTCACATAAAAGATTTTTTGACCCAGACACTTGGACATTAACTTATTGTCATGCTTTGCCTTTTTCGTTATAATAGCAAAAATCATTAGGGGGAACTAAATGTTAACAGGCAGGCATGTAATAGAGCCGGGAGATTTATCGGTTTCGGAAATCGATGAAATTTGTTCATTGGCTGAACAGATGATTGTTGATCCAGTATCATTTCAGGACGTGTGTCGCGGGAAAATTCTTGCGACACTTTTTTTTGAGCCAAGCACTAGAACCAGGCTTTCGTTTGAGGCTGCCATGCTTCATCTGGGTGGCAGTGTAGAGGGTTTTGCGGATGCAAGCTATACCTCCTCAACAAAAGGAGAGACACTGGCAGACACCATCAGGGTTGTAAGCTCCTATGTAGATGTAATTGCCATGCGTTCACCAAAAGAAGGTGCGGCACTCCTTGCATCCCAGTTCAGTGCATGTCCGGTTATAAATGCAGGCGACGGTGGTCACTATCATCCGACACAGACCCTTACAGACCTTGTTACAATCAGGGCATTACAGGGCGGTTTCGAGGGGCACACGATAGGTTTCTGTGGTGACTTGAAATTCGGTCGCACGGTTCATTCTCTTGCAAAAGCCATGTGCAGATATCCCCGCAATAAATTCGTTTTCATAAGTCCATCGGAGCTTCAGCTTCCTGAGTATTACGTAAAGACAGTCCTTGAGCCTGCCGGAGTTGAATACATCTGTGCAGAAAGACTTGAGGAAGTTATCGGTGATCTGGACATCCTTTACATGACACGTGTTCAAAAGGAGCGTTTCTTCAACGAGCAGGATTACATTCGCCTTAAGGACAGCTATATTCTTGATGCAAAAAAAATGGAGCTTGCACGAAAAGACATGATAGTACTTCACCCTCTTCCACGTGTAAATGAAATTGCACCAGAGGTTGACAGTGATCCCAGGGCCGCATACTTTAAGCAGGTAAAATACGGAATGTACGCACGCATGGCATTGATGAGTAAGCTCACAGGCTGCCTTTAATTCTGGAGGAATAAAATGATTAACATAGCAGAAATAAAAAATGGACTTGTAATCGATCACATTCACGCAGGCACGGGCTGGAAGGTGTTCAAGTGGCTTGGACTGGACAACGTGAAATTTTCCTGTGCACTGATAATAAACGCAGCGTCTCAGAAAACGGGAACAAAGGACATAATCAAAATCGACAACATAATCAACATCGACTACAGCGTCCTTGGTTTCATTGACTCAAACATCACGGTAAATGTAATCCAGGACTCCAAAATCGTACGTAAGATAAAGATGGAGCTTCCAGAGAAAGTGGAGAACGTCATTCAGTGCAAGAACCCACGATGCATTACAATCACTGAGCATTATGTGCCGCAGGAATTCAGGCTGGTGGACAAAGAAAAAAAGCAGTACCGCTGTGTTTATTGTGACGCAATGTATACCGCAGGAACTGTAGGAGTTGAATGATGAAAGATCGCCTCTTGATTTACAATGCCCGCCTTGTTGACCGTGACAAGGATATCAGGAAAGCAGCTATTTTTATTCAGGGAAACAAGATTGCCGGCTTTCCGACAAAAGATGCCGTTGCAAAAATGATGGACGATCCCAAAATTTCAAAATTCGATGCAAAAGGACACACTGTTCTTCCGTCATTTATTGACATGCACGCACACTTTAGGGATCCGGGACTTACTCAAAAAGAGGACATACGCACAGGATGCATGGCGGCGGCGGCAGGAGGCTTTGGAACAGTTGTCCTCATGCCAAATACAAATCCTGTTATTTCAAGTCAGGACATGGCGGTCTTTAATGACAACAAGGGAAATGACCTTGGATTCTGCCGCGTCATTCAATCGGTGAGCATCACAAAAGGTTTTGACGGAAGCACAATCTCGCATTTGAATAAACTGAATAATAAAATCGTTCCGCTGATTACAGAAGACGGACATGAGGTTGCATCATCCGCTGTAATGTTGAACGCCATGAAAATCGCAAAAGAAAAAAAGATAATCGTAAGCTGCCATTGTGAGGATCCAGATCTTGCAGAGGAAGCCAGGGCATTAAGGAAAAAAGCTCTTTCTATCCTGAACAAAAGGAAACTTGCACGAGAGGATAAAGCCATGGCAAAAAAAATCCTCAGGCAGGCACACGAGATTCTTGCGGTTGCAGAAGACACAGCCACATTCAGGAACATAAGGCTCGCACAGGAAGCTAAAGTTCATCTTCATGTATGCCACGTAAGCACGGAGCAGTGCCTGGATGCAATAAAGCAGGCAAAAAAGAACGGCCAGAATATTACATGCGAGGTTACCCCCCATCATCTTGCATTGAGCTCTCAGAAGGGAGACAACAATTTTCAGATTGTAAATCCACCACTCAGGCCAGAAAGTGACAGGCTTGCAGTAATAGAAGCGCTCATGGACGGAACCGCGGATGTCATTGCAACCGATCATGCACCGCACACAGAGAACGACAAAAAATCAGGTTCACCGGGATTCAGCGGATTGGAGACTGCATTTGCCGCATGCTACACGACACTCTGCCTTGAAAATGGAATGAGCCTTAGAAAACTATCAGAGAAAATGTCTGCACGGCCTGCTGAGATTCTTGGGCTTAAAGACTCCGGGCTTCTTGAGGAAGGAATGAATGCTGACTTAACGATTGTGGACACGGATAAAATCTGGAAAGTCCACGGCGAGAACTTTGCAAGCAAGGGAAAATACACTCCTCTTGAAGGCAAAAAACTCACCGGGGAAATTGTCGCGACATTCTACAACGGAAAAATAGTTTTCCAGGCATAGGACATAATTAGTTAACATTTCCTGCAAGGAACACGGCACGATCCATCTGCAAGTCATTGCTTGCGGACGGATTCAATATCAGGTTGCCAGTGCCCGGAACAATACCGATGCCCTCTGGTGTTGAGCCGTCGGGGGCTGTTACCCTTTGAACCGAAACCGAGTACCTCCATCCGTTTGCAAGACAGCGTTCAAGAGACAGGGAAAAGACTCCGCATGTGTGGTTTCCAATCTGCGTGACATGACTTTGCGAGCACATCGCCATAGTGAATTCCTCGCCTGCACTCATTGTCTGTGCATTCGTCAAGAGGAAAACAGGTTTTGTATACTGCCAGCTTCCGTTCTTCTTTATCTCAAGTTCCACGCCGCTGTCAAAATCATCTTTGCCCGGTCCGTTCTTTGTCCTGGAGATTGCATAGGTTTTGTTTTCCGCACAGAATCTTCCCGAAATCCTTGAGACGTTTCCTGTAAGGCCTCCACGGTTTCCACGCACGTCAAGGATCATGCAGCGTGTATCCTTTAACGCATCCAGGGCAAGGTCAATGTCAGAAGCCCAGTCCTGCTTTTGGTTTATTCCAGTCTGTCCGCTTGAAAAAGCCGCAATATGAATGTATCCCACAGCTGAGTCATCCTTTAGCCTTCCATAGGTTATGATGTTGTTTCCGCATTTTGTTGGAGAATCGATATACCTTGTACAGACTTCCTCCAGAGAGAATTTATCCAGGGCAACATTGTCTTCTCCAGAGTTTATGCTCCCGAACGGTGTCTTTACATAAACATGGGCATCCTCCAGCGGATAAAGCAGGTCCTTTAACACATCAAGGAATTCCCTGTCGGTCATGTCATCGTGAACATGGCTTTTGCACAAATCATACTGGGCATTCCAGTCAACTCCACGCACCTCAAAAAGGGCATAGGTCTCGTTGTAATCCTTCCACATCGCCTCGAACATCGATTCATACGAAAGCTCGGTTGTCTCTCCGTAAAAGAATGTGCATGACGTGAGCGGGAAAAAACAAAGCTCAAGAAAAATTGCAGTCAAAAAAGTTTTAAGTGTTTTCATATTCATCCTCCATAAATCAGAAATTAAATGACACAAAAGTCTTTATGTTTCCATCAACATAATAAAGCGGACGTTCCTTTGGCACTGCGACTCTTGTATATTCAAAATCAAGACCAAGACCTGTAGAAAACCAGTCCGTTGCCTTGACCTTGTATTCAAAATCAAGGAATACTGCCTGATAGTTGTGAATGCTAAGAAAGTTACCAAGTGTAAGAATCTTAAAGAAATTTTCCTCTGCATATTTCATAAGCCTTGCATCACAGCCTGCATACGAAGGCCTTACTCCATAACCGAACAATGGAAATCCACCGGACACAGAGATTGTATTGTGCTCGTCGATATTCCAGTCCATTGCACAAGAGGGACCTATGCAGATAATTCCAGTGATAGACGGATAATGCTCAAACTGAAGGAATGCATTGCACATAAAGGAGCCTCCCACGGAAAAATCAATGTTACCGTTTTTTAAGATGCCGTAATTCAAATCATATTTCAGATTAATCTTATGAAATGAAAGGCTGCTTGTTGAAGCATCATAATAAGTTTCCCCTGTGACAGGATCGTAGGTTTTGTATGCCACGGCATTTTCCGTCATTGCAGAGCTTGGCCTCGTGGAAAAATAATCCGCGGTTATTGTATGGATGAAATTTCCCGACTTGATTTTTGCCTCCAGCTGATAATGCGGTGACAGAAGGGACTGTGAGATGTTTGCAAAGGTTGTCTCCTTATAAGCGCCAAACGTCCATCCCAGCGAGAACTTGATTTCAAATGATGTGCCGTTTTCCTGGTCACCGTCAAATGATGCACTTTCCGCACCAAGAGCAAAAGCACCCGTCATTAAAAGAACAAGTATTGCATAAAAGTTTTTACGTGTCATAGGACCTCCAGAAGAAATATTCTGATTATATGATAGGTCCTTTTCTGACTAAAAGATATTGGGGAATGTACTAGATTTTTGCGGTTTTAAAGAAATAGGGTAAACCCTTAGAAGAAATTTCAGTCGTTCTTGAGACGGGAGAAAAGCTCCAGACGGTTCTTTACTCCGACTTTCCGGTAGATGTTTGCAAGGTGTGCCTCTATGGTTTTCTGCGTTACAAAAAAAGTCTCTGCAAGTTCCTTGTTTGATTTTCCGTCCAAAAGTGCAAGTATGACTTCCTGCTCCCGCTTGGTGATTGAAAAGTCCTTTATAAAATCTGGTGACAGGCTTCGTTCAGTTTTTGCTATGGGAGATGAAAAATAAAAGCGGTAGAACACATGATAGATTAAAATTGACACGGAGATGATGAATACAAACGGAACATTGTGCAGGACAAAGGAAAGTGCAAGGTTAGCGGCGGATATGATAATGATGATCCACTTTTCCTTTTTGAAAATGCCGGTGTTTATGCGCTTAAAGAACACAATCCCCAGCAGAACGGAAACGGCGGCAGGAATCCAGATGCCAAGAATATTCAGGATGAACGAAGGATGCTCAATTTTATTGAAGAAAATCAGGCATACGGCAAAGACAAGCACCACGGCAGAATATGCCAGAACAACCATGCGTATGCGTGACGATGAACTGACCTGAATGAAATCAAGGGCAAAACTGATCATGCCATAAGAAAAGACAAACGAAAGCATCCCGCCAAAAATGCAGAAGAAAACCTTGCTCGTAATCGCTCCGTGCAATGTCACAAAAAACGACTCAGTGCTTATAAGAAAAAAAGCAAATGTAATCAAAAACACATGAAAGAAAAACGGTTTCCTGAATCTAAGGAAAAAGAGGAGTGAAATCAATCCCGCAGAAAAAGAAAAAAGACATGCGGCAAACAGAATTACTTCGTCCAAAAAATCATCCTCCACGAAAATTCTAGCACAAAACATGTATATTGTGCAAGACTCAAGGAAACACCAGTCAATTATGTCATTGCCGGACTCGTTTAATGTCATTGCCGGACTCGTTTAATGTCATTGCCGGACTCGATCCGGCAATCTCTTTCCATCACTTCCATGAAACACATACAAAAACCTTACAGAAATCATTTAAATATGCTATATTATATGACATGGATTATTCAAATATTTTTGTAATACTGTTCATCTCTGGAACAATAATAAATTTCATACTGGACTTTACGCTCAATCAAATCTGCTACAGGCACAGAATTAAACATGGAAAAGAAATTCCCGCAGAACTTGAAGGCGCGGTTGAAGTTGAAAAGCTTGAGAAAACTGTTGCCTATAAAAACGCACGTTATTTCCTCTGGATTCCAAGCACTGTATTGAAAACAATCCTGACATTTGTCCTTGTGCTCTCTGGATTCTACAACTGGCTTTACATGCTGCTCTGGACATGGACAGGAAACATATATCTTACTGTTCTTCTCTTTGTTCTGCTTGCTTCGGTTCCTGGTGAGCTTCTTAGTCTGCCGTTTGATTTGTACAGCGAGTTTAAGATTGAAAAGGATTTCGGTTTTAGCAAGATGACGCTTGGCATGTGGATTGCAGATCAGATCAAGGGATTTATCGTGGGATGCATAATAGGCATTCCCCTTTTGTGTGCGGCAGTCTTTCTTTTGACGCATCTTTCATCATGGTGGTGGCTTCTGCTTGGTGTCGTTTACATTGCCTTTGTCTTTATCGTTTCGTTTATCTATCCTGTACTCATCGCACCTCTGTTCAATAAATTTACCCCGCTGGAAGATGGTGAGCTAAAGGAACGCCTTGTAACTCTTCTTGGGAAATGTGGTTTTTATGCTAAGAGTGTATTCGTAATGGATGCATCAAAACGAAGCGGTCACAGCAATGCATATTTTACCGGACTGGGAAAGAACAAGAGGATTGTCTTATACGATACCTTGATTGAACAGCTTTCGGTTGATGAGATTGAGGCGGTCCTGGCACATGAGCTGGGACATTACAAGCACAAGCATATCATCAAAAAATATTGCATTATGATTCCGCTTGTTTTTGTCGTCCTCTTTGCGCTGTCACTTCTAATAAACATTCCGGCCTTGTATCAGGGCTTCGGGATGCTGCCACAGGGAGCAGGCATTGCAGTTCCAGATTTCCTAAAGTTCTTTGGGGTATTTCTGGTTCCAATTGTTTTCGGTGACTGGCTTTGGTTTACTTCGCTTATTTCAAATGCGGCTAGCCGTCGTGATGAGTTTCAAGCAGATGCATTCAGTGCAGGCATGTGTGGCGGCGGTGAACCGTTGATATCTGCGCTCATCAAGCTGAACAAGGAAAACCTGAGCGAATTCACTCCGCCGAAAATCTACTGCATATTCAATTACGATCATCCACCGCTTCTGGAAAGAATCCGGGCGATAAGGGAATCGCAGAAAAAAGGAGACAAACTTGTTCAAGACATTTCATCCGCAGATGAGTAATGCCAGCGTCAGACCAAAAGATATAATAGTCAGACAACGCAGTGTCATTACCAGACAACGCAGTGTCATTACCAGACAACGCAGTGTCATTACCAGACAGCCAAATGTCATTATCGGGCTTGACCAGATAATCTCAAACCTTAAATTCTTCTTCTTCTCCATTTTCCTTCTATTAATTCCCTCATTTTCTTTTGCTCAAACCTTTCCACCCCTTGAACCATACTTTACCTATGAATCAAATGTAAAGGACACAACTCTTTCCGCACACGAGATGATTGCAAACGGCCTTCGCTTCTCAGAATACCCGATGGTTGATCAGGTTAAATACATGAATGCATATCTTGATCTTGAGCAGCAGGTAACAAGCCGCTCTTTTATGTCCAAAAGCGAAAGGGAACGTGCGGAGGCCGTACTCACGCTGATGTATGAGCAGAAACTCAGACGATACCAAAAGACCCAGACAAAGCTTACTACCCTTCTTGAAGACGGCTCTTATAACTGTGTCTCTGCTTCGGTTCTCTACAGTGCATTGGCAAAGGCAGCAGGCCTTACTGTAATAGGAAACAGGGCAAGTGACCATTGTTTCTGTTCAGTTTTAATAGACGGAAAATACATTGATGTGGAGACAACAAATCCTATGGGCTTTGAGCCTGGAAGTAAAAGACAGATTTCCTCTGGAAGCAAGGGAACTGCCTATGCTGTAGTTCCTGTCCGACAATACAATGGCCGTCATGTCATAAGCGACAGAATGCTTGTAAGCCTGATTGCACGTAACCGGAGTGCATTTACCATGGACAAAAAGGATTACGATTCCGCAACAGGCTATGCCGTGGCGCGCATGGTGTTTCTAAAGGATGAAATGCAGGATTCAACAAACGACAGCCGGAAGGATTTTGATACTGTATGCACGAATTATGCCGCAGAATTAAGTGCCAGTGGGAAACATCATGATTCGCTTACATGGCTTGACTCTGTGATAGAGCACTGGGGAGAAAGCGATGATCTTCTAAGATACTATCAGGATGCGGCATACAACACCGCCTTGTATTATTGCAGGCAGAGTATGACAGATGTAGCCCGCGAGATTTTCAACCAGAAAAAAGAAAGGCTTACTTCAACAACCAAAGAAGAAATTGAACAGATGCTTTTCATATCCAGCATACAGGAAACAGTTTCCAAGACAGTTGATCCTGTTCAAAAACTTGCATTCCTCCGTGAGCAGAAAAAATCACCCCTTGCCTCTGACAGCCAGACTCAAAAGCAGATAGACGGGCAGATAGAGAACTGCCACCTTCAGCTGATTGTGGATGCCGCAAATGCCTCCGATTATCTTTCTGCAATGGATTATGCAAAGGCAGGCCTGAGCGAGCTTCCCAAAAGCACCAAGATAAAGAACCTTTTAACCCAAAGCGAGAACAATTATGCCGTCACAGTCCACAATGAGTTTGCAGAGCTGGCAAATGGCGGACAATACCAGAAGGCAAAGAAAGTCGTGGAGGAAGGCCTCAAACTGGTGCCGAAAAATGCAACACTAAAGAATGACCTTAACCGAATCAATAAAATCCTCGCACAATAATGGAATAAATCACTTGTGAATTGCCTTAACTTAATGTAAAATAAATTCATGCCTTTATGGGCATAAGGAGAAATCTATATGAAAAAAACAATTCGTGCCATTACCGTGGCAGCTGTCTGTATCTATACAGTTCTTTCTCTTACAGGATGTCTTTCACTTGATTTTTCAAGTACCAGTTCAAGCAGCGGTTCAAGTGGCGGTTCAAGCGTATCTGGAAGCGGAACAGTCTCTCTTTCAGGAAAACTGTATGACGAGCAGACCGGTGAGTTTTATATGGAAGGTCAGGGAATCAAATTCATAGACTCAAAGAAGTGTATATTTTGCATTCATTATGAGCCTCCTTATACATTTGAGCCTGGAACATACACAGTTGATGCAGCAAAGAAAACCGTTACCATAACGCTTAACGGAACTGCGTTCATGGACGAGAAAATGACCATGCCATGGGAAAGCGATGAGGAACCGGAGCCATACAAGAAATATTTTGTTACCCATGACAATTTTGAGACCCTGATAGAACTTTCTCATGGGGATCCAACCAAGGAAACATTTGAGTATCATCTTCTGGATATCTCTGATTGGGAATAGTATATAACATTGACAGCAACGGGAAATACCCCATAAAGTTTGCAAATCCCGTCTGGAATGACGAAATCGGTGCAAATAATCTGTGTGTTATCTCCATAAAATAGCTGACGCAAAAAAATACCTTGTTTATTCTCTTGAGTTATGGTACAATATACCTAAAGCTTGAAAAGTTTATTAAGGTTTGAGAGATGGGTCAGAAAAAACAAATTGAAGTAGATGTAGCAAAAATCAGGATGGCAATTCAGTCCGGTATTCCCCTTACCATTACAACATATACTTTGCCACATGAGATGGAAGAGTATATGGGAGAGGTACTGAAGGTTTTCTTAACAGAAGTAAATCAGACACAGATGGTCGAAAGCCTTTCCTACTGCCTTAAGGAACTTGCCAACAATGCAAAAAAGGCTAATACGAAACGCATTTATTTTGAAGATCACAATCTGGACATAAACAATAAGGCGGATTATGCCGAGGGTATGAGCCACTTCAAGGAAGATACCCTGAACAACATCAACTATTACCTGCAAAAACAAAAGGATCACGGTCTTTACATACGGGTCATCATGCAGACACGCAACAACCGCGTAAAGATTGAGGTACGCAACAAGGCAGAGCTCACTGCTTTTGAGTACAAGCGCATTCATGACAAGGTTACACGTGCCCAGCAGTACAAATCTGTCGAGGAAGGCCTTGCACAGCTTCTGGACGATTCTGAAGGAGCAGG
>JAGADS010000305.1 GCA_017613485.1 Treponema sp. | reverse complement strand
CGATCTGTCCCACCAGCTTTTCTTCTCCGCCAAACACGATATGGCTCTGAGAAATGTTAGAGGTGGGAATCATGTTTCCTCCGCAATAGCCTACACCCCTGTATCCTGCGGACAAATTGTATGTACCGGACAGTGCGGCTGCGCATCCGCCGGAAGCGTGAACGATCGGCACGGCCTTAGGGATCGCAGCGATCGTTGACAACGCACCACCCAAGGCACAAGAGAACTTGGAGCGTTCGATAAAATCACCCATTCTAATTTTCCTCCGTCAAAAATGAATCCATTAGATCTTTACAATCTGAATCTTATCCTGTGCAAGCTCCGCAGAAGAGTTGAAAATCTTAATCTCCTCAGGCTCCACGACAAAGATGCTCTTATCAGCCGTCAGTTCAAACTTGGGAAGCTTTTCCTTAATCAAAATCTTTGCTTTCTCAATGCCTTTCTCGCAGGTAACCTTCTTTGCCTTTCCGTAAACAGTTATGTTCACGTAATTCGGAAATTCCTGGCCAGGAGCCTCAAAATAAATCGCCACGTTGGGATTCTTATCAATCTGTGCGACCTTCCTTGCATTTGTTGCCGTAGAGAAGTAAGTCTTGAAGCCATCAGTTGCAATCGCACCGAGAATTCTAATGTCTGCCTTATTATCTTCCGTAACAGTTGCCAGAAGTATTCTCTTGGTACTCTGTAAATACTTTTCAATTTCTTGATTTGTCAATGCCATAGTAATTTCTCCTTTTCTTTTTCATCCGCAGATGTTTTTTTGATTAGGTGAATTATCTTTTTTCTTCATGGAAAATGCAATCCTTTTGACCAATCAGCCAAAAAAAACATACGATTTTACAAACAAAATGCTTTTTTTCTTATGCAATCCGCGAAAAGAAAAAAATTCTCAAAAAAGTTCAAAACTTTTTCTATTGACATATTTTTTCAATGTAATAAAATAGCTAAAATACATATTTTATTTTCCTAGTAGGTAAATTGGTTAATCAAAGAAATAAAGGAGGTGAGGATCAGTGTACAAAGTGTTAATTGTTGAGCCACAAGAGTTTTCCCTGGCTGCATTATTGAATCTGCCCGTGTGGGAAAAAGAAACAGAAGGTCATGAAGGATTTGAATGCGTTGATACTGCTGCGAATGGACAGGATGCGCTGGAACTAGTCCGTAATCATCACTATGACTTGATCCTCACCGAGATCAACTTAACGCTATGTGATGGTTTGCAATTATTGAAACAGATTCATGTCAATAACCAGCCTCCGCTCGTTGTGTTCATCAGTGACATCGTCACCTTTTCCTATGCCAGGGAAGGCTTTATTTATGGTGCATTTGATTATCTACCCAAGCCTGTCTCTCAGCAGGATATGGAGAATCTGTTCTCTCGTGCCACAAATGAATTGGAGCGGATTAAAAAACAGCAGCTTAGCATTATGTCACTCGCTAACGTTCACTTTAATCCAGAGCAGATTAATAGACTGTTGGACTCATTTGACCGCAGAAATCAGAAGGTATTAAGCAACATACAGTTGATGATTCGTTCTCTGTATAACTCACCAAACAAAAAAGACAAGCACCCAGACCTGCTTGCCAATAAGTTATACTTATCCCTTGTGGAAGGGATCTATGCGAGGCATGAATGGATTCAGCTCTATATCCCCAGAAGCTTTTACGAACAGATTGACTATCTGGAATTAGCAAATCCTGATGATTTTGCTGAATTCTATGTTCGTAAATTCACATATCTGTTTGAAAAATACTGTGTCCTTAACCCTAAGTTTGAAGATAAGACTTTGGTAAAAATCCAAACTTATCTTCTGGAGCATCCTGAGGAAAACCTGAAACTGACTGCCATTGCCGACCTGTTCTACTTAAACCACACCTATTTAAGCAATCTGTTCAGCAAAAAATCCCCCTTGCGATATTCTCAGCTTGTCTCCTTGGTAAAAATGCATCGGGCCGAATATTTGATCAATTATACGGATTTGTCTTTCGAAGACATCGCGTCACAGTTGCGGTATAAGGATTTTCATTACTTTCTTAAACTGTTCAAGGAAATCATGGGAAAATCCGTAAATGAATATATCCGCAATGATGACAGCTTTGACAACTATACTATTTAAGTTCTCTTAGGCCAAAACATTTCTTAGCGCAAAGAAAAGCCGTGAAAAATGATTCCTCATTTTCCACGGCTTTTCTTGTTTTCTAATGAATCGCCTGCAAGTTTCCTACTCAATCTCCTGCAAAAAGTGACGTAGACAGATATCTGTCACCTGAATCCGGAAGCAATACAACGATATTTTTCCCTTTGTTCTCCGGCCTCTGGGCAAGAACCACTGCTGCCTTCAGTGCAGCTCCGGAAGAGATGCCTACCAAAGCTCCCTCCGTGACCGCAAATCTCTTTCCCTCCGTAAAGGCATCATCATTCTCAACAGTGATCACCTCATCATATATTTTCGTATTCAGAACCTCTGGAACAAACCCTGCTCCGATTCCCTGAATCTTATGGGAGCCAGGCGTTCCCTTGGAGAGAACGGGACTAGTTGCCGGCTCTACTGCAACAATCTTTATGTCTGGATTCTTTTCCTTGAGATACTCCCCGACGCCGGTAATGGTTCCTCCAGTTCCTACTCCCGCTACAAAAATATCCACCTTACCATCCGTTTGCTCCCAGATTTCCGGTCCTGTTTTTGTCTTATGTACCGCAGGGTTCGCGGGATTGATAAACTGCCCTAAAATAACCGAACCTTCAATGGCTTCGTGAAGCTCATTTGCCTTAGCAATTGCTCCTTTCATTCCCTTTGAACCTTCCGTCAAAACAAGCTCGGCACCATATGCCTTTAAGAGATTTCTTCTTTCAACGCTCATGGTGTTAGGCAAGGTGAACAGAGCCTTATACCCTTTTCTGGCAGCAACGGCAGCCAGGCCAATTCCCGTATTACCGGAAGTCGGCTCAATGATTGTTGCTCCAGGCTTTAACAAACCCTTTTTTTCAGCATCCTCGATCATGGATAGGGCGATTCGATCTTTTACGCTTCCCGCAGGGTTAAAATATTCTAGTTTTCCTAAAATCTTCGCATCCTTCACGCCCGCTGCTTCCGCATACCTACTTAAATGTACAATTGGCGTATTTCCAATCAAATCCAACAAACTGTCTTTTACTTGGCTCATTTTTCCTTCCTCCAACATCATTCGCATTCTCGCTTTTTTCAGATGCTTTCAAACAGTGCCGAGCGGATTCGAACCACTAACTTCAGTTTTGCAAACCTATGCCTTTCCAGCGGCTACGGCACCTTGGTTTTACCATTATATGTGACGTAATGATCTGATTTCAACTAAATCCATGGTTCCTCATAATTTATTCCATGAAATACCAAATTTTTTCATTTTTCTGAGCATGAATGATTATCGCGCGGACAATCACAAAACTCTCAAGGACGTATTGATCCTTAGCATTCCATAT
>JAGADS010000304.1 GCA_017613485.1 Treponema sp. | reverse complement strand
ATCTGAAAAAACAGATGAAGCAATCGCATTGTTCGGTGATAGAAACGCAAAGGGAACAATCCTTCTGAGAAGCTTTGATGATTACTACAACGGCTTTACCGATGAAAAAGACAAATATCATAAAGGCTATACCGAACTTGTGGAGGAACTTTTGACAAAGTTCCCGCTTGATGGCTTCAAAAACAATGTGATTACACAGGAAGCTAAAAAAGAATTCGTAATGCTTTACGGTGCAATACTCCGTATGCGTAATATTCTTACAACATTCGACCAGTTTGATGGTGATACACTTCTTGAAATAAATGACCTGCAGGATTACCAGAGCCATTATATCGATATTCATGATGAAATCAGACCAGGCGAAAAAGCTGAAAAAGAAAATATCAATGATGACATTGTATTTGAAATTGAGCTTATCAAACAAGTTGATATAAACATTGATTACATCTTGATGCTTGTATCAAAATACCATGATTCTAACTGCCAGGATGCTGAAATACTTGTTGATATTAAGAAGGCAATTGGTGGAAGTATTGAACTTAGAAGTAAGAAACAGCTTATTGAAGATTTTATTGCTCAAATAAATACTTCAACCGATGTACAAAAAGACTGGCAGAGTTATATTGCTAAAAAGCGTGAAGAAGATCTTGCTGCTCTTATTACAGAACAGAAACTTAAACCAGAGGAAACAAAGGTATTTATTGAAAACTCATTCCGTGATGGTGTACTTCGTACAACTGGAACTGATATTGATAGAATTCTTCCTCCTGTTTCTCGCTTTGGTGGTGGTAACAGAAGCGAAGTAAAGAAAAGTGTAATTCAAAGATTAACGGCTTTCTTTGAGAGATATTTTGGAATATAAAATAGGTCTGTTAATACTAAAAACTAAATAATGAAATCACTATGTGATTCAATCACGTAGTGATTTCGAATCCGTGTGACTCCTTTCAAATCTCAGGATCTTTCATCTTTTTCGATACCTTATTGATTATGATGTTCTATTAAAGTATAATTAAAATGATGAGAGACCAGGCCAGTAAGAAGAAGTTTATAAAATACATCTTACTCTTTGTTTTTGCCGCCTTGATTGTGGCAGCAGTGCTTTTTTTTACAGGCAGGTCTGGAAATAAAACCTCACAGGCACAGGACCCTATTGTCAGGATAGAAAAGCCGAAACTTCAGAACATCAGTAGGACGTTGACATTACCTGCCTATGTCGAGGCTAAGAGCATGATACCTGTCATTCCTCTTGTAAGCGGAACAATTCTGGATTTCCCGGTTGAGGTTGGTCAGCAGGTCAACGAGGGCGATGTAATAGCAAGGATTGACAGCGAGCCTTTTGATGATCAGGTGATTCAGGCAAAGGCGGCATATCTTGCCTATGAGAATTCTTTTGGACGCATTGCAAATCTTTACCGGGGCGGAAATGCAACGGCACAGAATTACGATCAGGCAAAGGCAGCGCGTGATTCTGCCAAGGCACAGTATGATCTGGCAGTGATGCAGCAGGGATATGCCACAGTACGTGCAAAGGCAAGCGGTACAGTGATTACGGTCATGTCTGCACAGGGAAGTACAGCTGCACAGGGACAGCCTCTTGCAGTGATTGCGGATTTGAATTCTCTTGTGGTTAACCTCAAGGTTCCGGAAAAATATTATTCACTTATCGAAGACAACAAGGATACACTTACACTCACAGTCTCACAAAACGAGAGCAGCATGAGCTACAGTGCAAGCCCAGGCCCTATTGACCCCTATGTTAATCCAGAGACAAAGACATTCAACATGGAGTGCAGGCTTGCGCAAGACGGTTCAGTTAAGCTGCGTCCGGGGATGTTCGTAAAGGTCACGGTGGTTTATGACGAGCACAGGAACGCACCTGTCATGCCTCAGAGCATAAGGAAGACCGACGGCTCAGTATATCTTTATCAGGATGGAAAGGCCGTTTTCTGGGAGGTTAAGCCAGAGCTTGAGAACGATGATTTCTTCATGGTGGATGAGTCGCACGCCCAGTGTGATTTTATTGTAGACGGTCAGAACTCTGTGTTTGACGGACAGACGGTGAGGTTGCTTCCTTGAAAAATCCCGCAGAATTTGTCATACGGCATCCTGTCATAATCTCCATGTTCCTGATTGTGCTTTTCTTTTTCGGTGCCTTCAGTTTACAGAACCAGAACATTGAATTCATGGCTCCGATCAATCTTCCCAGTGTAATTGTCTATACGATTTATCCCGGGGCCGGTGCAAAAGATGTAGAGCAGGACGTAACAAGAATTCTGGAGAATAATTTTGTTACCCTTCCGAACTACAAGTCCATGAGCTCACAGTCCACGGACAGCCTTTCATGGATAACGGTAACATATCACGATGGCTGTGATCCTTACGATCAGCTTGAGGAGATTCGCTACAGGATATCAACTCTGCTTGATGATCTTCCAGATGGATTAAGCGGACAGCCTCAGGCAGTTGTTGGCGGTGCATCCATGATTCCATCAATTACTTTTTCTGTTGATGCAGGCTCGGATATCGCACGTACCACGGACTATATCGAAAACACATTAAGACCCAAAATAAACCAGGTGCCGTCTGTTGCGGAAGTAAAGGTTTCCGGTGGAAAAAAACTTCAGGTCAATATAAAACTCAGGACTGATGATTTACAGGCAAAAGGAATTCCTGTTCTTCAAGTATATCAGCTTCTTCAGGTGTCCAATTCAAGTTTGCCTCTCGGTAACGGTGTCTATCAGGGAAATAATATCAGCATCCGTTATGAAGGTTCCCTGTCTTCTATTGGTGATTTGAGAAACCTGACAGTTGGAGCAGATGACAAGGGAAACATAATAAGGCTTGAGGACATAGCGGATGTAACTCTATCTTATCCTGAGATGAAAATAATAGAAGAGTCAGATTCAAGACCTTTGCTTGTAGTTTCAGTCACCAACCGTTCCGACGGAAACATCGTAAGGATTAACGAGGCAATCAAGAAAATATTACGGGAAGAAACAAGGGCTTCAAACGGTACAATAAAATTCAATTTGATTCTAGATTACAGCCGCACGACAATGGCATCATTAAAGACTGTTGTTAAAAGCGGAGTAATGGGCGTAATCATGGCAATGATTATTGTATTCCTGTTTTTGATGGATGTAAGGGCAACTGTCATTATTGGCATTTCAATTCCCCTGTCACTGCTTTTTACTTTCCTGGGAATGCAGATTTCAGGTATTTCATTTAACCTCATGAGTTTGAGCGGACTTGTTGCAGCGCTTGGAATGATAGTTGACCCTTCTATAGTCATGATAGAGGAAGTTTACCGATATTATCTGACTGGAAAAAATGGAGTGGAGAACAGTATAATTCGTGGAAGCAGGGAAGTCACAATGTCAATAATTGCATCTGCCCTTACCACTATTGTTGTGTTTTTTCCGATTGCATTTTTGAACGGGCTTGTAGGAATGATTCTTAAACCGATTGCAATCACGTTGATTTATGCTTTGTCTGCATCACTTGTTGTGGCAATAATTTTTGTGCCGTTTTTTATGAAGTTATTGATGTCTGAGGCAATTCCCAAAAGGAAAGAGAATCCTGTTCAAAAAGCAGTTTCTTGGATAGAAAAAAAATACTCCTCAATGTTGTCCTGGAGCCTTGAGAATAAGGTCTTTCTGATAATGTTTTCTGTTGTGCTTCTTGTCATTACTCTTGTCATATCACTTTCTCTTGGAATCGCATTTTTACCTTCAACTGATAATAATGATTTTTATATGAAGCTTGAATAT
>JAGADS010000303.1 GCA_017613485.1 Treponema sp. | reverse complement strand
GCCACGACTCTCTTCGCCAGTAAAGCGCTGGTAGAATGACTCCTCAATATCATACAGATTCTCCATCATGCCTGGATCCAGACTCACTTCTATTCCGGTTTTCTCACAGTAATCCTTGAGGAATGCGTAGGTTTTTTCCGAGACGCAGACAATTCCCTCGGGAATATAACCGTGGTTTAGCCAGTAAGAGTCGAATTCCAAGATGGCTTTTTGACCTTGAGTCTCAGGATCTGCCTTGAAAGTAATGCCGTCACCCATCGGAGAGTTTTTGTCTATCATGAAAAGAACGCCCGGAAAGTAGGGAACGGAATTATCGCTGTCCCTGACAATTCTTGGAACATGGCCCAGATCCGCAAAAAAGTAGTTTTTGCTGCGTGGAAGTTTTTTTGTGTCTGCCGAAAGCATCGGGTTGTCAGCCTTAAGATAGTCGCTTTCAGAAACTGTGGCCTTGGGAAAAAAGCATTCTCCATCGGGGTAGAGTTTTCCGTCCTCAAGTCTGAATATCGGTATGGGATCTGACCTTCTTTTTATGCCTGGGATTCCAAGTGATTGTGCCGTATTGGACTCAAGGCTTTGTGAAAGGCTGATTGCCACCTTGAGTGCGGCGGCTAGAATATGCTGGTCTTCTTCCTGACTGAGGCTTCCGGCTTCGTGGAATGGAAAGTAGCGGACAAAGGAAGGGTAGGCGTTGTTTCCATCCATGCTTATGCCGTTTTTCTTTGCGTGTGCCTCTATTTCCTCAAGCTCATTCTCCAGTACTTTGTTTTTTTGGGTAAGTTCAAGCTGAATGCAGTCCTGCGAAATAAAAGACTCAAACCGCTTAAGGCTGTTCTGGTTGGGCGGCGGAGGCGTAAGTGCGCTGATGTAGGCTTTTAGTCCCCTGTTCCCGGGATAGGCGGCGATTGCACAGTGCTCACCTATTTTCCCCATAACGGCAATCAGAACCGGCTCTCCTTTTTCAAGACGAAAGGCAAAAATTTCCCTGTCTCCGATTTTTTCCCAGAGAGCGGTCTTTCTATAGGCAAAAGCCAAATCAAGCAGTTCTTTTGAAATCACATTTATCCTCCTTAAAGGTCTCCCTTAATATGTTGAAGGTGTTATTATGTCAGACTTTCGGGAGGACTGTTGTTTACGGTCTTACAACTACTTTTGCAAGGTTCGGGTTCTTTGCGATGTCCTTCTTGAGGCCTTCTTCCCTTGCCTTGTTCACGTAATCCGGGCTCTGGAAGCTGTATGTGAACTTTGTGTGCACGTCGTAGTTTCCCTTCATCAGGGCGTATGCATCCTCTGTCATTACAAGCTCCTCGTCTGTCGGGATGACGAATACCTTGACCTTGCTGTCATCGGCGGAGATGCATGTCTCTGCGTTTCCAGTAAAGCTCCATTCGTTTTTCTGCAAGTCAATCTTGATACCCATGAACTCCAGGCCTTTGAGGGATGCACCACGGATAATCGGTGAGCGTTCTCCAACACCGGCGGTAAAGATGATTGCATCAACAGGACCGATTTCTGCCATGAATGAACCGATGTATTTCCTGAGCCTCTGAACCTCCATGTCTATTGAAAGACGTGCAAGCGGGTCACCCTCTGCGGCTGCAACCTCAATGTCACGGCGGTCAGAATATTTTTCTGTTATGCCAAGGAGTCCGCATTTTTTGTTCAGTGCAGTGTCCATCTCGGCGGCACTCATGCCTGTCTTACGCATGATGTAGAATGGCAGGGCCGGATCCAGGTCACCTGAGCGTGTACCCATGACAAGTCCTTCAAGAGGGGTGATTCCCATTGATGTGTCGTAGCATTTACCGTTCTTGACGGCACAGACAGATGCTCCGTTACCGATGTGGCATATAATCACATTTGTATCCTCAGGCTTTTTATGCAGGAGGACAGATGCACGTTTTGCGGTGTAAAGGAAGCTTGTTCCGTGGAAACCGTAGCGGCGTGCTGAATATTTTGTGTACCATTCGCGCGGGATTGCATACATGAAAGAAGATTCCGGCATAGTCTGGTGCCATGCGGTATCCATGATTGCACACTGAGGAACATCCGGCATGACCTTCTGTGCGGCCTCGATACCCATGATGTTTGCAGGGTTGTGCAAAGGTCCAAGGTCCTGTACAGAGCGGAATGTCTCAAGAACCTCAGGAGTAATCACGACGCTCTTTGTGAACTTGTCGCCTCCATGGAGAACACGGTGTCCTACAGATTTGATTACGGACATGTCCTCGATTACGCCGACTTCCTTGTCTGTGATTGTCTTAAGGATAAGCTCGATTGCCTCTTTGTGTGTGGGGCAGGGGCTTTTTATCTCTGTTTTATTGCCCTTAGCCTTGTGGGTGATTCCGGATCCTTCGATTCCGATGCGTTCAACTACACCATTAGCAAGAACCTCTTTCTGATCCCAGTCGTAAACCTGATATTTTGCAGAAGATGAACCGCAGTTCAAAGTTAAAATAACCATTGCCATAAAAAAACCTCTGTTTAAAAAATTTGAGATATAAGTTTATTTTACAACAAACGTTCTTTTATTTAAAGTCCCCCGATTCAATTAACAGAAAGAAATCAATTCAACACGCCCATGGCTCCGAGTATGATTGAAGCAGCCACAGTTGAGGCCGTTTCCGTCCTGAGTATTCTTTCTCCCATGCTAAGGAGTGTAAAGCCGTATTCCTTAAAAATTGAACGCTCATTATCCGTCCAGCCGCGCTCCGAGCCTATTGCCGCAAGAGCAGGATTCTGTACGTCTGCAAATGAGTTTCCTTTACGCTGACAATAATTCCATAGACTGTCAGAGGGATTCACGTTGTCCAGAGCCATACGGTTTGCATTTGTAGGATTTTTGTTACCCGCCGTCACTACCTCAAGACAGGAGCGCACATCCCTGTGGATATAAACCTCAGGCACAAAAGTAGATCCCGCCTGAACCGTTCCATCCAGAAGCATTTGACGTGCAGACTCAGGACTGGACATCGTGGAAGAAAGATAGGATTTTTCAACAAGCTCAGTACCCGTAAGATGAACGGCACTGACACCAAGACCCGCCATATCCCTTAAGAGACGCTTAAGCTGAATGGGACGCGGAAAACCGATTATCATAACAAGCGGATAAAGCTTTTTTCCCTCTGACTCAGGAGTGAATGTAAAGGAAAGTTTTTCTCCAATGGAAGAAATGACGGCAGTACCAGATGCACCACCGATTATTCCGGCGGTAAAAGAGTCTCCTTCCTTTTTGTGCAGGATTTTTATGACGTGCTGTGCGCGCGGATCCTTTAACTCAAGAGGCTTATCTATTTCGTCTTTAGAAAACAGACAGATGTTCATCGTGTAAAAGTCATGGAAGCCTTAATGGTTAAAGCCGTATTCCTTCTTTACGGTCTCATGCTGTTCTTCAAGGAGTTCCATTACATGGTCTATTACCTTTTGCTTCGGGTCTTCTGTCTCGGGCGGAAGCGTTGCCATGAAATCACTTCGGAATGCCTTGCAGTCAATTACAGGGCTTGCGGTAAATGCCTGACGAGCAGGACTGACCAGATCGTTGAGCATGTCCTCATCCTGAATCTCCAGAATCGAGCCGTTCACGCTTACAAGAACCATGTAATCAAAAAGGCGAAGATAGCTGTCTATTTCCCTTAGGCCCCTTTTTGTATCGGGATGTCCCGGTCGATATCTGGTGCCTGAGGGAAAAACAAGAATAACCTGACCGCGGCGCTTGCATTCATCCATTGCACGCATGGCAGCCATGTTGATCTTGCGGGCCTTCTGCTCCTCTGCCTTTATCATCTCTGCTGACTGTCCATCGGCTTCTACCTTGCTAAGGCTACGTGGCGGATAAATTACAACACGCGTAAAACTTTCTGCAAAGGCCTTTACCACAGGGTTATCCTGATTAAGCTTCATTCCGGCGATTGCAACTATATTCTTGGAAAGTGCCTCAAGCTTTGGATTTCCAGATTTCTCCAGCAGATAACAGAACGCAGGCAAATCAGTGTTTGAATAATGCTCCATCAAGATCAGGCCGGATTTTCCCTCTTGAACCAAATCGTAAAGTTTCTCAAAGTTCTCAACACCGCCAATGAAACTGTCCGGGGTCGTGTTATCAGAGACAAGCACATCCATAAAAACCCTTGTCTTGGGATTTGCCACCTGATAAACATTCTCATCACTGATTGTAGAAGATTCAATCGATACCTTTGACAGATCGGCAAAAAGATCCTTGTATTGTTCCCTCAAAGAAAGTTTTGACATGCACAGCTCCTCTTTAAAACAGTCTAGCACCAATTGAAAATACCATGATTTTTTAATACCTTATATTCTATAAATAAAACTCCACGGTGTCAAGGATGGGTGGAGTGGGAGAGAATCAAGCTGAAAACAAGTTTTTTGCCATCGACTATGAAACAGTTTACAACTCTTAAACCATGAAAAAAAATAAAAAATCTTCCCCACACTTTCCCCAAAAACATGTTATAATACTTGAAGGAGTCTGTCATGTCCAGAAAAGATACGAGCATCAATGAAAAATCACAAAAGCTTACGGTCCCGGAGATTATCGATTACTGCAAGAATGAGCTGGGGATTACTTTCAATCTGATGGATGAGGAAACTGCCACGAAGTTCCTGAAGAAAAACAATACCTTTTTCAGGCTCAAGCTGTATTGCTCAACCTGCACAGAGCGGACAAAGAGCGGAAAATACATCGGCCTTGATTTCGGGCATCTGGTGGAGCTTTCTACCATAGATATGTTCCTGAGGAAACTGCTTCTAAAAATGACCATAGACCTGGAGCACAATCTTAAGGTAAAGCTTGTAAACGAATGTCAGAACAATCCTGCAGACGACGGTTATGAGGTTGTTGCAAAATTCCTGGAGTCACACCCTAAAACAAAAGACAGTCTTGCCCAGTTCATAAGGATTTCAAACTACGGCGGAAACTCATTCGACAAATACATCGCTTCTCCTGCTGTATGGAATTTTGTGGAGATGATCAACTTTGCTGACTTTATCAGTTTTTACTCATATTACTATGACTTCATGCGGATGAAATGTGAGTATACAAAGCACTTTGAGTCTGTCCGGCGAATCCGCAATGCCTGTGCCCATAATGTGTGCATGCTCTCTTCGTTCAAGCCTGTCCAGGTATTCAAGACTGACACCGAGACAAACTTTGAGCTTTTAGGCGGAAATCTGGGAGTCGGAAAGGGCATCATTTCCACATGCATGAAAGTTCCCCTGCTGAACGATTTTGCCGTAATGCTTTCAGTTTACACCAAGCTGATTTCATCCCCAAGAATCAAGGAGATGACTCTAAAGGAGATAAAAGATTTCTTTGTCGGCCGCATGATTTACCGCAAGCAGTACTTTGAGAACAAAACCGACATCAAGAACGCCTACAGTTTTGCCCGAGCCGTCCTCGACTATTATTCCGCAAAGTAAAGTCATCCCGGCATATCTTCATCTGTTATAAGGCCATAGATATACAATGCCTTATAATTTCCAGTTATTAACTGTTATTCAAAATTTTCGTACTGAAGTATTGTTGCAAATAGCATCAAAATCACGATCATGAAATAAAACTGGAACATCAAAAACAAAAGAATACGCAGCAATAAGACAGTCGTTTGATTTTCTAATTGTAATTCCTTTTTTCCGCAGAGAACGGTATAAATCTACTGCCACATCTTCAATTATAGGAAAATCTTTTTTCAACATAGGGAAATATGAAAGTAACCTTTTTATTTCCTCAAAATACCTATCATCTCGAATTCCTTGTAAAATCTCTTGATAGATAATAGGACATAAAACAACACCTCCATCTTCACTATTTATGAGAGTTTTTAATTTTCGTAATTCAAGAGAATCAGAAATATGTGGATTAAAAAAATCTATCCAAACAGAGGTATCAACAAGAACTCTCATCCCCTGCACTCCCGCATCTCATCAAGGTTTCCCTCCCAAACCCCAGAATTTTCAAATTTTTGCAGTGCCGCACAAGCTCCTTGAAAGGTCATGGGCTTTTTTTCAATTACATGTATTTCAACTTCGCAACCTTCATACAGGTTGAGCTCTTCATTTTCAACAACTACAGTATTTCCATGAATATATCCCTTTAAACTTTCCATACAGTTACCTCCTTCATTGTATTCTACCATAAATTTCAAAATCTTTCCACTTTTCATTTTTCTCTGCATTAAATAAAACCGTTATTTCTTGATTTTTAGTTTTAGCTAATATAAAATATGAAGAAGGTTTATGAATTAAGGAGGTCTTCCATGAAAACACTGATTAAAAAAACTGCCATGATTCTATTATGCTTTTCGATTTCCTTATCTTTGTTTGCTGAACCAGATAGTTTGAATCTTACAAACAGCGATGTACAAAACTGGGTTAAAAACGTGCAGCCCATTGTTGAGGAAGTAAACGAACTTAAGGCATATACCTACATCTTCGGAATCGGATACATATCAGCTTCTGACGCTCAAAAAGACGACGTAATAAAGATTTTGCATAAATACGGAATAAGGGGTTCCAATTGTATAGAAAAATTTAATACCATAGCCATAGTCTCTTATCTTTATGCTTTGGAAAACTCATTTCTAAAGGATATAAATTCAAAAGATTATGATATAATTAAATCTAACTCAAAGGAAGTCACAGGGAACTATGAAAAATTAAATCCATCCTATGCCTCTTTACAAAAAATGCGAGAAGACTTGAAAAATATTGACTGGAATTCACTTGAAGACCTTGATTGGGATTCACTTGAAGATATCGATTGGTCTTTCAACGAATCCACAAAATCTACCACAAAGGCTACAAGAGTCGCTATTTCTATGCCAACAAAAGATTTACAACGCTGGAATCAGGATGGTGCAAACATGAAGTCACAGCTGGAAAAACTCGGCTATCAGGTAGACCTTCGGTTTGCGGCCAACGATATCAAAACACAAATTTCTCAAATTAAAGATATGATAAATAACAACTGCAAGGTTTTGATTGTCGCTCCTATCGATGGTAACGCCCTTACAAACGTTCTTGACAGTGCAAAAAAGAAGCAGATACCTGTTATTTCCTATGACCGCTTGATTATGAACTCTGATGCAGTTTCTTATTATGTTACTTTCGACAACTACAGGGCTGGGGAAATTCAGGGTGAGTATCTCGTAGAAAAACTCAGTCTCAAAAGGCGCTCTGCTTCAGCTCCAGTTTACATGGAATTCTTCACTGGTGACCTGGGAGACAACAACATCAACTTTTTCTTCGGTGGTGCAATGGATGTTCTGAAACCTTATCTTGACAGGGGAGTAATCGAATGTCCTTCCTGCCAAACAACAAAAGTAGAATGTTCTACGGCAAACTGGTCAACAGAAAAAGCTCAAAGGCGAATGGAAAACCTCATAAAAGCTAATGGATATGGTCCAAAAGGACAGAAACTTGACGCTGTCTATTGCTCCAACGACTCCATAGCAAACGGTGTCACATATGCCCTTGTTTCTGCTGGTTATGATGCAAGCAACTTCCCGATCATCACTGGTCAGGACTGCGACATTCCATCTCTAAAGAACATGCTAATGGGTATACAGTCAATGTCAATCTTCAAGGATACACGTACTCTTGTTTCAAAGACAGTTGAAATTGTAAATGCAATAATAAGACGCTCACAGCCACCAATCAATGATACAAAAACCTATGACAACGGAACAGGCATTATCCCTTCATATCTTTGCGAACCGGTTTATGTTACAAAAGATAACTACAAATCATTGTTGATTGATTCAGGATACTACACAGAAGAACAATTTAGATATTAGAACCAGTTTAATTAACAGACGGTTATATGTTCCCATTTTTTTCTCATAAAGATGTGTGAAAGACAAGTGGTACAACCGCATTTAGAATCATAACAAAAGATTATTTTGAAATAAAGTTCTATAAAAAGGGATGTTGAAAACGCTGGAATCGGAAATGGCACCGCACAAACATCTGCACAAGCGCAGCGCGGAAGCCGTTTGGGTGGGGACATTCCCGATGGGAAGCGTTTTTTAATATTTTTTGTTTCAAGCTTTTCTATATTACAAAAAAAACTCTTTGGCATGTAAAAATATAAAAATTTAGAAGGGGCCTTGCCTTTCACACAAATTTTTCAATAGACTTTTATTATCATTTGAAGTATATTATACATGTGGTGGAGGTTCAATTCTATGCAAAATAAATATCTTTTTACTTCAGAATCAGTCGGCGAAGGACATCCCGATAAAATATGCGATCAGATAAGCGACGGTATTCTTGATGAATGCCTCAGACAGGACAAGGAAAGCCATGTTGCCGCCGAGACTTTTGCATGTCAGGCACTCATACTCGTTGGTGGAGAAATAAATACAGAGGCTTATGTTGACGTTCAGCAGGTGGCACGTGATGTTGCAAAGCGCATTGGATACTCGAACCCCGACTATGGTCTGGATTACAATTCAATGGCAGTCATGAACATGATTCATGCACAGTCACAGGACATAAATCAGGGCGTGACAGGAACAGGCCTCAAGGAATTTGAAGGTCAGCAGGGTGCAGGCGATCAGGGCATGATGTTCGGTTTTGCATGCAAGGAAACCCCGGAGCTTATGCCGGCACCGATTATGTTTGCCCACAAACTCATGATAAAGTCAGCGGAACTCAGGAAGTCTGGTGCAATCAAGTGGTTCAGGCCGGACTCAAAGGGTCAGGTTACAGTTGAATACGAGGGACACAAGCCGGTAAGGATTGATACGGTTGTTCTTTCTCAGCAACATGATCCGGGAATAACGCACGATGAAATCAAAGAAACTGTAATCGAAAAGGTGATTAAGCCTGTTCTTGAGCCGACAGGTCTTCTGGATTCAAACACCAAATTCTTTGTAAACCCCACAGGACAGTTCTGCATTGGAGGCCCGGTCGGTGATTCAGGCCTTACAGGACGCAAAATCATCGTGGACACTTACGGCGGCATGGGAAGACACGGTGGCGGATGTTTCAGCGGCAAGGACCCGAGCAAGGTTGACCGTTCAGCAGCATACATGGCACGCTACATCGCAAAGAATATTGTTGCCGCAGATTTGGCAGAAAGGTGCGAGATTCAGCTTGCCTATGCCATCGGCGTTCCGTTCCCAGTCAGCATAATGGCAGAGACTTTCGGTACTGCAAAGGTCCCGGAGGAAAAAATCGTCAAGGCTGTAAAGGAAATATTTGACACAAGTCCTGCAGGCATCATAAAGACTCTGGATCTTAAGCGTCCGATTTACAGTGCAACTGCAACATACGGTCACTTTGGCAGAAACGAATTCCCATGGGAAAAGACAGACAAGGCAGAAGCACTTAAGAACGCCATTAAATAGACTTTGTAACCCCCAGAACAGCTTCGTTTTTTACCTTATATATAGAGGGGAAAAAGCCGATAATTCAACGGGGGTAATGTGATGAAGTTCAAAATCACCGTTTTAATTGCTATTTTTTCTCTTTTGTTTATTTCCTGCAAGACCACCGAGGGAAAAACCATAAATGGTGACGGTACTGTTGTCATAGATCTTTCCATGCTGTTTGAGGATGTCACGACTGCTGACGCAAACAGAATTCATCATCTTACTCAGAATTTAGGCCTCACAAATTACACCGAAATCGAAAAATACACCGAGGATGTGTTTATTCCCAAAGGCACTCCGATTTTGAATCTTGCCAAAAATGAACCTGAATTCCAGGGCTTTACACCTGCCGGTATCATCATGCGCAATGACTCTGACGGAGTAATGGCAGTCTACCTCTATTATACCCGCAACACCGTGACACTGACATTCAGGCTGAGCGGCGGAAAAAACTCTCACGGATCTTCAACAAGCACACTAAAAGGTCTGTACGGTTCTCCTCTAAATGTAATTGAGCAGCTTGATATCGGACCGTACTATCTGGGCTCTTTTACAAGATGGCCTTCAACCTTCCCTGCGGTGGACACAACTTATGACACAGCGGTTTTTGCAATAAATGATTTCATAAAGGAAGTTCCGTCTGGCGATACATACCAGAGAGTGGAGATAGGTCCTTCTTACATGATAGACATGGGCGGTTATGAGATTGCGGCGGCAGAGGTCACGCAGGTTCTCTACTTCAACATAATGAGACAGAACCCAAGCCATTTCAGCGGCAATGTCCGCATTCCGTCTGCAGGCGAGGTTCAGGATTACAGGCCGGTGGAAAACATCAGCTGGTTCGACGCGATAAAATTCTGCAATCTTCTTAGCATGAGGGAAGGGCTTGAACCTGTATATGTCATCGCAGGCACAAGCAACCCGGATCAGTGGGGAGAAGTCCCTGAGGATGACGAAAGCCAGATTCTTGGATTGTGGATGCGTGCCACGGCAAAACCAGATGCAAACGGATTCAGGCTTCCGACAATGGCAGAATGGAAAGAGGCGGCTGGAAGTGGAAGTGCCTCATGGAATGCAAACAACAGCAATGCACGCACTCATGAGATAGCAAAGTTCAAGCCGAATGAAAAGGGTCTCTATGACCTGAGCGGAAACGTATGCGAATGGTGCTGGGACAGTTCTGCTAAATTTCTCTCTGATATTTCATCAGAAGAAGCATTGGGAACCGGACTTTACCGCATCCAGCAGGGTGGAACATATTATTTACTTGAAAGCATAAACACAAGCTCAAACAGTCCTTACCAGAGAACAAGCGGATATGGTTTCCGTCTTGCAAGAACGACAAGCAGCCAGTAAAAGCGGGCTTTCATTTTTCAATTTGTTGATTGACTTTCTCAAGTATTTTCGCGACAGCCTCACATGTTCCGCCGTTGCAGGACAAATTGCAGGAGGAACAGTTTAATCCGCATGATTTTTTCCCGGACCTATGACCGTGAATCAAGGCGACAAGTGCCGCAATAACAAGCGATGCCACAATCAATGCAACAATAACCGTTCCCATACATTACTCCATTACAAAAGCATATACCACATAAACGCCAAAACCACAATACCGGACGGCAATCTATCTATAGATTATTTTTCCCTGTTATGGTAGATTAAATTAACGGGAGGAAAATATGATTACTAAAGTTCTTAGTGTGGGTGGCTCGATTATTGCACCTGATAAACCTGATGTTTCTCTTTTAAAGAATTTTACCTCGATGGCTGTCTCTTGGCTCAAGGCAAATCCTGATGCACGTCTTATTCTTGTGGCTGGAGGCGGTGGTCCTGCACGTACATATCAGACCGCATACAGGGAAGTAGCCGCTTTATTCAATTCTGATGAGAAAGCTGAATGTGCTTTTGCAAGTGAGGAAGAGACAAATTATGCATGTGACTGGCTTGGAATCATGGCAACACGCATGAATGCACAGATTCTTAAGACATGCTTTGGCCCGCTTTGTCCGCACGATGTCATAACAGATCCGACTGCCGCTCCCGATGAATTCCCAGGACGTGTCCTTGTTGCCGCTGGATGGAAACCTGGATTCTCCACAGACAACGATGCCGTTCTTCTTGCACAGAAATACAACGCCGACACAATCGTAAACCTTTCAAACATAGAAAAAGTCTTTACCGATGACCCACGCAAAAATCCTGACGCAAAACCTCTGGATAACATTTCTTGGGCGGATTTCAGGAAAATGGTAGGAGACGAATGGGTTCCCGGCAAGAACTGTCCGTTTGATCCGATTGCAAGCAGGGGAGCTTCCGAAAGCGGTCTTACCGTAATCTGTGCCGCCGGAAAAAACATCCCGAACATCCGTGCCATACTTGACGGAAAAGACTACATCGGAACCACAATCAAATGAGACAGTCAAAAGGTCTCTTTTTTACTGTCCTCACGCTGTTTTCTGTCCTGCTTCTTGCCGGCTGTGTAAGTCTTGGACGGAGGCAGCCTGTTTCACGTAACCTGAGTGATCCTGCAATAAAGAGCCGGAATCAGCTTGTAAAATTCTTCATGCGGCAGAATCCCGAGGCAGACAAAAAACAGGTAAAACGGCTTGCAGAATATTACATAGAAGAATGTCTTACAGAAGGAATCAACAGCGACTGTGCCTTTGTGCAGATGTGCCTTGAGACAGGTTTCCTGCGCTTCGGGAATCTTGTTACGCCTGAGATGCACAACTACTGCGGTCTTGGTGCCATAGATGAGGATCACCGTGGAGAAAGCTTTGCCACCGAGCAGCTTGGAGTAAGGGCACATATCCAGCACCTTCATGCATACGCTACGACAGAGGACATTCAGCTTGTAAATGAATTGATTGACAACCGCTACAAATGGGTACAGCCAAGGGGAAAGGCACCTACTGTTTTTGAGCTTGCAGGCACTTGGGCAGCAGACAGGGAATACGGGAACAAACTGGACGCTTTGCTTTCACGCCTGGAACAGTTTTAGGAATGTGCCTCTACCATCTGGACGATTTCCTCCGCCATTTTATCTAGCGGAACCTGTTTTTGCACTGCACCCAGCTCAAAGGCAACCTTAGGCATACCGTACACTATGCTTGAATTCTCGTCCTGTCCCAAAGTCCATGCACCCTGTTTCCTCATCTCACAAAGCTGGGCTGAACCGTCACGTCCCATGCCTGTCATTATGACACCGAGGGCACGGTTCTGATATATTTTGGCAACGGATTCAAAAAGAACATCAGCAGAAGGTCTGTGTCCGTTTCTCTGAGGCTCCTGATTAAGGCGGATTACATTGCACAGCGAGGATTTCTCTACAGCAATATGATAGTCTCCAGGAGCGATGTATATCTGTCCAGGATGAATAAGGTCACCGTCCTCTGCTTCCTTGACTTCAAGAGGGCATACACGATTCAAGCTGGAAGCAAATTCCTTTGTAAAACCAGCTGGCATGTGCTGAACTACAAGAATCGGCTTTGGGAATTTCGGCGGAAGTTTCGGGAACATTTCTCTGAGTGCATTTGGACCCCCGGTTGAGATTCCGATTGCAACAACGTCTATAGGACCGCCATCCCTGAGCGGGGTTATAACCTTTGGTTCTTTCTTGGATGACTGAAATAAATGCGGATTGAATGCAGGAGCCGTTTCGGTGGTGGCAGGCTTTATCTTGTCGATTATTCCTTCTTTTTCTGCGGCATTCTCGGCTTCCTTTAGCTTAACCTGCTGCATGAAATATTCCATCGGGTAGGTTTCTTTTCCATGCCTGCGTGCATAGCGTCCGCCATAAGAAGCAATATTTTCGATGATTCTGTGGGAGACCGATGATATGTTGCTTGAAATTGCACCGT
>JAGADS010000302.1 GCA_017613485.1 Treponema sp. | reverse complement strand
ATAAATACTCTTATCTCAGGACAGAAAATCAATTTTGAATTCAGTCTTTTAAAACTTTTGATCTGCCTGAATCCTGCGATTTATGAGGAGATGGCATGCCGCGCAATTTTTATGGCTTTCTGCGTTTACTTTGCATTCACTGATAACTCTCAAGAAAAAAGCATGAATGTATTCGACTTAATCACCATGTATTTTATGATGATTGTTCCCCACACACTTATCCACGGTTATGATCTTGCTCCCACACTAATTCTCTGTGCATTCTTTGGTCTTCCTTTCACACTCCTCCAGAGGAAACGCGACATCACAAGCGCAATGATAAGCCACGGAATCGTAGATGCGGTAAGATTCACCTTGACGGGTATTTAGAAGGAAACAAAAGCAGTGAATAACGAAATTTCTTATCGCAAGAAAAATGATGATATTGAATGCGTGCATTACAAAAACTGGACGAAGGCTTATCCGCCACATACTCATGCGGAACACTTGACGCTTGGAATTGTTGAGGAAGGAAGTGTCTGCATTGTGATGAATGGAGAATCAAAAATCTATGGTAAGGGAGATGAATTTCAGATTCCGCCTGATGTCCTGCATGAGATAAAACCAGTGGATGAAAATGGATATTCGATGCTTGTAACTTGTGTACGTGCAGATGTTAAAGACGGAGAACTTGTAGAACTCAAAGATTCCATTCTCGATCAACCCGAAAACCTCTATCTTATTGAAGGAATGTCTCGTGATACAAACATCAGTCCTTTTCACTTAATCAGAAAATTCAAGAAAATGTACGGACTTACTCCCCATCAGTTTCAGATTCAGTGCAAAGTACGAAAGGCTCAGAAATTACTAGAAGAAGAAAAGAGCATCTGTGAAGTGACTTATGATGCGGGTTTTTGCGACCAAAGCCACATGGACAGATGCTTTCAGAAAATAGTTGGCCTTACCCCAAAGGAATACAGGGAAGCGGCAAAGCCCAACAGCGAGTCCTAGCATAAGGCAGGAAAAAACTTTGCAAAAAGATAAAGTCCTTCCGGGCCGGCATTGACTTCGTGCGGAACCTTTGCAGGCATAATCGAAATCACACCAGGCTCATAGATCAGGCTCTTGCCGTTGTTGATGCACATTCCGCTACCTGCGATAACCTCGTGAGTCTCAAGCTGTGTCTCGTGAATGTGATTTTTAATGCTCTTGTTTGGTGCAATCCTGACCAAATGATAACTGAATTGACCATCTGTATCTTTTGATGTGATGATGTGCTTCAGTTCCACACCCTCAAAAGTCGGATGCTTGTTCCAGCCAATTTCATTGAATGAAACCTCACCTTCCGGCATTCGTAAGCTGCCAGTGTTAAATTGTTCAAAAAGTTCCTTATTCATATTGTTACCTCTTGAACAGAGTGTAGTATAAATATGATTGAAGGAATTGGATAAAATTGCTCTTTTTACTTATTGAACAGGAATGTTTTCCATTATTTCCATTCCAGCCGCATCCTCAAGAACTCTTTCATGTCCTTGTAAAAATCCATAGTCGGTGGAGTTATTTTGATTTTCTTAAGAGCTTTTTGAACCAGAGGATTTTTGTAGCAGCAGACTGCATTTGATGAAGCATAAAATAAAACATCCAGCTGGATTTTGTAGGCAGCGTCCTGCGTGGTGCCAAGCATCTCTGCAAGCCTGTCGCGGAAGGCATAGGCCAGGTCATAATATTTCCTTTTGAAAACGGCGAGTCTCTCCACCGTTACGTTTGTTTCAATTACAGGATTAAGATAGGAAACATAGCGCATGTAATCCTGATTTGCGTTGACGATTCCAGCCCATACTTCAGCTATCACGTCCGGCGTAAAATTGTTGCCCTGGGGAAAAGCCGAAAGTAGGGAGCCATAATAGACCGACATTTTTTCTGCGGAGATTTCCAAAAAGATTTCTTCTTTGGTTGTAACGTATTTATAAAGGTTGGCTCGGGACCAGCCTAATTTTTCTGCAATCGTGGTAAGGGTGATTTCTGAATAAGGGCAGCTTGCAAAAAGTTCTGCAGTTGCCTCTTTTATTTGAGAAAGTCTTTCTTCTTTGTGTTCGTCGCTTCTTGCGCGGATATAGTCTGCCATATCTAAAGAATAACACAGCAAAAGGATTTTTGCAATAAGCAACTATTTGTCACTAAAAATGCATTTTAGTATTGACAAGTCACCGATTATGCCATACACTTTAGATAAGTGACACAACGTTACTAAAATGCGTTAGCGCTGGGAGCCCCTTGCCGACCGGAGCGAAGCCGCAAGGCTGAGTGAGAACGGTGAGCGTTAGTCCGACCTTCGCAGCATAGCTGCTCGGAGACTCGCTCAAAATGCTCCACCGGAGCATTTTGCCGGCTAAAGCCGTCGCTCCCTAGGGCGGACATAGCGACCCGAAGGGGAACGCCCAAATCAACAGGAGGAGTACATGAATCCAAATCTTGCAAAAATAGACAGAACAAATGAACATTACACTTTTGAATTAGCACCTGGCGTAAAACGAACAACCGTAACCTTCCGCAATCATTTTGGGATTGAACTGGCAGGAGACCTCTACAGCCCAGAGAATGCAGCATCTGCAGGGAATGCTGCCCTGGCAATCTCTGGCCCTTTTGGTGCGGTAAAGGAACAGTCTTCCGGTTTTTATGCAAATCAGATGGCTTCCCGCGGTTACATAGCACTTGCCTTTGACCCAAGCT
>JAGADS010000301.1 GCA_017613485.1 Treponema sp. | reverse complement strand
GATTCTCAGACCGTGCGGAATTTAATTGAGACATTGATTCAAGTACGGAATGTAAGGGTAAAGGCTGTTTCCCAGAATGCTTGGGCAGATTTGGGGATTGATGAGGAAAATGCTTTTTCCATAAGGATCCTGGATAACAAGTCGAATGAGCTTCTTTCCCTTTATTTCGGTCATTCAGATTCACTTACACAACGCATGGCTTTCAGGACATCCAAGGACGTAACTGCATACGAGACAGATTTTGACATACGCTCTTATCTGAATGCTGAGTCATCTTTCTGGGCAGATCCATTTTTGTTTCCTGTTTTTGTAAGCGGAAGTGCAAGCGTGAACATGCAGTCATCCTACAGGCACGGACTGATGCTCCCTGTCTCAACTTTACCGGAACAGCCTGTCAACACTATGAGGAAGACTTTTGAGAACGGTGCAAGGGCGGTTTTTTCCGTATATGAGACAGAAGATGATTTTATCGTAGTCCCACAGTTCTATGCAAGCCAATCAGCAAGCCAGACAGAGCAGGATGCCGTAAGAAAATGCAATTACAGATACTCGTTGAGTCAGTGGACCTATGAGCGCATTCTGGAGGATTGGAGGGATGAATAAAATTTCTTCAATAAGCATGTTTAACGAGTGGCTGGATCAATACCTGAATTTTGAGCATACTCCAAAGAAAAATATTTTCTGGCTGGATACCATGCAGTTTTTATGCAGTCGTCTGGGTAATCCGCAGGACTGTACAAAATCATTCCACATAGCGGGATCAAAGGGAAAAGGCTCTGTTTCCTCGATGATTGCAAATATACTTTATGCCTCAGGTTATAATACAGGCCTTTATTCTTCACCTCATATCCTTGATTTCAGAGAGCGTATCTCATCACCCAGCGGATTTTTTGATGATAAGATTTATTCAATGGCGGCGGATGAATTAACACATTCAGTTGAAACGATTGTGCCTGCCACATTGCCCGGTGAGCGTCCTATTACATGGTTTGAGCTTGTAACCGCTTATGCCATGCTATGCTACAAATACCAGAAATGCGACTGGACTGTTTACGAGGTAGGCCTGGGCGGAAGATTAGATGCAACAAATGTAATATGCCCTAAGTGCTGCTGCATAACTCCGATAGAGCTAGAGCATACAGAATATCTTGGTGACACAGTGGAAAAGATAGCGGCGGAAAAGCAGGAATCATCAAGGAAGGAGTTCCTGTTGTCATCTCAAGACAAAACTATGATTCATGCAATGATGTGTTCAGGGAAATTGCCAGAGAGAAAAATTCACCTGTAATATTTGCTCAGGATTGTGGAAGAGTTACCTCGATTTCGTATGAAAAGTCAAACAGCAGTGATTCTGTCGGAATGAATGTCGCCCTTGAGTCTGATTTATTTTCAAGACCATTAAGGACAAGGCTTAAGCTTGCAGGAGATTTTCAGGCACAAAATGCACTTGCTGCCTCAATTGCGATTAAGACCGCTCTTCCAGAGATCAGCGAGGATGTGATGGAGAAGGGGCTTTCAGAGGCTGTATTACCGGGACGCTTTGAGCTTTTGCATGATGTTCCTTCTTATCCTAAGATTCCATGCCTGGTGATGGATGGTGCTCATACAGTATGCAGTGTTGATTACACGTTAAAGACATTTAATGCCGTTTTTTCTGAGGGCTGCGAGGCTCATCTTTTGTTCGGCTGTGCATCTGACAAGGATTGTGAGCATATAGCTTCACTTATTCCTTTCAGTTTTACACATATAACGCTTACAAAACCCGGGGATGTAAAAAGCTCGGATTTACCTGCGATGGAGAAGGCTTTTTCTGAGGCGGGGCTTTCGTACTGCTCATGTACAGATTATGTAAAGGCAATAGCAACGGCATTAAAGAATGCAGATGAACAGAGGGTTCCGCTTTTGGTGATGGGCTCTTTTTATCTTGTTGCGGAGGTAAAAAAGTTTCTGGTATCTAAGGAATGTGACTTGATTTGAATTATTTAATCTAAAGGACTTGGTAAAGGAGGCTATTTTTTTATGACTATAGTTCTAAGTATTCTGATGTATATAGGTGTGTTCGTGCTTGACTACTCATGTATCTGCACGATGAATCCACAGATTGCCCTGGTTGGAAAAACTCTTGCAAGCTTGTCTTTTGTCCTGCTGGCTGTTGTCATCTTGTTCAATAAGGATTGCAAGAAACTCAAGTATAAGAAACTTATCTTTACAGGCTTGTGCTTTGGATGCATCGGTGATATCTGCCTTAATGTGAATTTCATTTCTGGAACCGAGACTGCCTTTTTCCTGATCGGACTTCTTGCTTTTGCCATAGGGCACATTTTCTATGCATTGGCATTCATTGACCGAAGCCCCATCAAAATTCTTACATTTGTTCCTGTTCTTTTGACTTTATCAGCTTTTGTAACAATCACAAGGGAGTTTTCCTCCAGCTTTGACATGGGCTCACTGTTCATTCCGATTTTGATTTACGGTGCTATGGTTTCTTTCATGGCGGCAAAATCATTAGGGCTTTTCATATACAAGGAGAAATCCAAAAAGACCGTATGGCTCACTGTTTTGGGTGCTTGGATGTTCTATATCTCGGATTTTATTCTTTTGTTCCTGTTCTTTGTTCCGGCATTTTCTTCAAGGACACCAGGCTACAACAGGACTGCTTTTATTATCCTAACGTTGGGTAATTCAATAATATATTATACAGGTCAGCTTCTTATGGCATTCAGCCTTAAAGGAGATCTTGAGTAAAGCCTTAATGGATAAACAACCGTGGTACTCTTCTTGTAAAGACGGTTGTGATCTCATAGGATATGGTGCCGGTTTTGTCTGCAATATCCTGTGCCGTCATGACCGCTCCATCATCCTTGCAGCCAAACAATACTACTGTGTCCCAGCGCTTTACGTCAGTGTCAGGACCAAGATCTATCATGCACTGGTCCATGCAGATACGTCCGCATATTGGATATTTTTTTCCGTTTATTGCCACCTGTATGCCTGAAGTAGAGAAACGGCGGACAAATCCATCGCCATAGCCGATCGGAAGAACTGCAATTTTTGTGTCACGGTCAGCAACCCATGTTCTTCCATAGCCTACGCTCATTCCTTTCTTGAATTCCTTTATCGTGCTTACTTTTGTAACAAGGGTCATAACCGGTTTTATGTCAACAGGTTTTCCTTTGTTTTTAAGGTATTCTGAATTCACGTCACCAGCATCATATCCGTATACGATGATTCCGGGACGTATCATGTCAAGATGTGTTTCGGGTAAGTCAAAGGTGGCCGCAGAATTTGCACAGTGACATATACCGGGATTAAGTCCTGCATCTTTTATGCTCTGTATTGCAGAAAGAAATTTTCCAAACTGTTCCATGGTGTATTCATTAGATGAAGGATTTTTTTCATCACTTACTGCAAAATGTGTCATCGTGCCTTCCTGGGCAAGAACTCCTGTCTCAGAAATATGACGTGCAACAGAAGCAGCCTCATCCGGTAAACATCCAATGCGTCCCATTCCTGTGTCAACTGCAAGATGAACCGGGAAACCGCTCTTATTCTGCTTTTTGACTTCCTCTGCAAAGAGGTCTATGTATTCAGCATCAAAAACAAATGGAGTAATATTGTGCCTGACTGCATCCTCAATTTCCTCAGGATCACACAGGCTGAACAATAACACCGGAGCATTTATGCCGTTTTCCCTTAGCTCAATGCCTTCGTCCACAGTGGCAACCGCAAGATATTCAACTCCGCACTCAAGAGCAGCACGTGCACATTCAATTGAGCCGTGTCCGTATGCGTCTGCCTTTACCGGAATGCACATTTTCGTGCCTGCCTTTGTGAATGCCCTGATCGCATTTATATTGTGCCTGAAATTTTCCAAATGAATAATAGCCTTTGTAGATCTCATCTTTCCACCCTCGGTTTCATTTTAATCAAATACAGTTTTTATTCAAGAGCATCTCGAAAAACTCATTTACAATGACTTTTTCGAATGCCTGCGAGTTTTAAATCCTTGAAATACAAGGATTTAAAACGTCGTGTTTTCAAAGTCACCTCCAAAAACTGAAGTTTTTAGAGGTTTCCTCAATAGGGGATATATTGAAAAACACTGTATTTTAGTGTATATTTTTTGTTGATGTGATTGAATCTGCAGAAAGAATAAAACTGTCATTGCCGTGCATGACACGGCAATCTTAAATATCTAAGATGCAAATAGATAAGATTATCGGGTCAAGCCCGATAATGACAAGAAATAGCTTTTGCAGACCATATTATAAACAATAGATGATTTATGAGGTTATGAAAATGGCAGATTTAGATTATGATTCAAATAGAACTTTTGCGGCTGCAGTTGAGCGTAGTAAGAAAATTGAGGAAGACATCGTAAAGAATCCCTCTAAATACAGGGTTTTGACTGGAGACAGGCCGACTGGAAGACTTCATATTGGTCATTATTTCGGCTCACTTCAGAACCGCGTGCGTCTTTCCAAACTCGGAATCCCCACAATGATTCTTATAGCTGACTATCAGGTCCTTACCGACCACGATGCCTTTGACGAGATAAGCCAGAACACAAAGCAGCTTGTAATTGATTATCTTGCGGCCGGAATTGAGCCTGGAGAGAACACAATCATCTATCCCCACAGCTACGTACCGGAATGCAACCAGCTCATGCTCCCATTCCTTACATTGGTCACAGAGGCAGAGCTTCAGCGTAATCCGACCGTTAAAGAGGAAATCCAGAGCGGACTTGAAAACGGCAAGATGAAGAGCGTAAATGCAGGTATGCTTACATATCCTATTCACCAGGCATGCGACATTCTTTTCTGCAAGGGAAATGTTGTTCCTGTCGGCAAAGACCAGCTTCCACACCTTGAGCTTACACGCAGCATTGCACGCAGGTTCAACGATAAATACTGCAAGAACAGGGAGCCTGTATTCCCGGAGCCACAGGCACTTCTTTCCAAGACACCGAGCATACTTGGACTGGACGGAAATCAGAAAATGAGCAAGAGCCGTGGAAATGCAATCATGCTCTCTGCCACAGAGGATGAGACCGCCGCACTCATAAAAAAGGCAAAGACAGATGCCCAGCGCCTGATTACCTATGAGCCGGAGACAAGGCCGGAGGTTGCAAACCTGCTGATGATTATCTCTCTCTGTACAGGTGAAGCGCCTGAGGCCATTGCACAGCGTATCGGAGAAGGTGGTGGAGGAATGCTCAAGAGCCAGCTTACAGAGGCATTGAACGAGACCTTGAGACCATTGCGTGCAAAGCGTGCCGAGCTTGAAAAGAATCCTGATTACATAAGGCAGGTTTTGACAGAGGGTGCAGAGCGTGCCCGTGCAATAGCAATAAAGACACTTGATGAAGTTCGTTCTGTGATGAACATGGTGATTTAACGAATTTGGAAAAAAGGAGAGTCTAGGATGAAGAAAAGGCTGTTTATTCCGGTTTTTATTATGCTGGGCTTTATGCTCATGTCCTGTAAGACAACTGAAAAGGCATCATCTGATACCAATGTCTACAAGCCGGGAGAGGTCGTAAATGGAAAAGACGGTAAGCCGGTTCTTTACAGGAACAGGACTCTGGATATTTCCATAGATATTTCGCCGACAGCTGTTGTACTTCCTGCTGATTCCTTGTCTATGCTTGTCGCCGATGTCAAGAATATTGATTTTATAATGAGCCATCTGGATTCAACAGGATTAACTGTCATGGTAACGGTTGAAAGTTTAGGAGAGGAACTTATTGATATGGATGACCGCATGGTCACTGAAATCCTGATGGAAAGTCCCATGTTTGTAGGAACAATCAGCGAGCAGTTGAAGCAGTCCCTTGAGTTAAGGGGGTATACGGTCAATGAAGTTTATGTTGATGAGCTTGAATTCATGGGGGAAACCGTACTCGCATTTCATCTGGAAGGAGGCCTTGGAGAATTACCTATTGATTATATTGTTATTTTTACCAAGGTCGGCCAGTATTTACGCAGCATAATTGTCGGTGCCACAAAAAATGAGTATTGTCTTGAGCAGATTGGGAAAATCGGACATTACCGCTGATAAATTTGAAAAAATATTTGTCTTTTTTGAGCAAGGCTATTGACAAAGATAAAGAAAAAGTATAAATTAATCACATTGTTTGCCGGTGTAGCTCAGTTGGTAGAGCGGAGGACTGAAAATCCTTATGTCGTCAGTTCAACTCTGACCGCTGGCACTTGAGCCTGGATGTATTTCCGGGCTCTTTTTTTTATGTCCAAAAATCCAATTTATTTTATAAACCTCTCAAATCAAATGCCGATAATCATAATTGAGGTGTAATATGATTAGAGGATGGTATATTGGTGCAAGCGGCATGAACGCCCAGCAGAACAGGCTGGATGCCATATCCAACAACTTGGCGAACGTAGACACGACAGGTTTTAAGAAAGACATTCCTGTAAGCAAATCATTCAGTGAGCTTTTGATCAGAAGAACTGTTGCAGACGGTGTATATAAGACATCTCTGGGTTCAAATGACGTGGCTCCAATAATCGGTACCATTGGTCTTGGCGTAGAGACGAACGAGCTTTACACTGACTTTGACCAGGGTTCATTCAAATCCACAGAGACAAACACAGACCTTGCTCTTGGCGGAAAGGGCTTTTTTGTAGTCGATACACCCGACGGCGAAAGGTTTACACGCAACGGTAACTTCCTTCTTGGAAAAGAGGGCATTCTTCTTACTAAGGACGGTT
>JAGADS010000300.1 GCA_017613485.1 Treponema sp. | reverse complement strand
TGAACGCACAGTCACTTCAGCTTATGAAACATGATGCGGTCATAATCAACACTGGACGCGGTGCCTTGATTGATACCACAGCCTTGATTCATTCACTTAAGAAACAGACAATCGGTGGAGCTGCTCTGGATGTTTATGAGGAAGAGAACAAATACTTCTTTGACGACTGGTCCATAAACGTAATCCGCGATGATGTACTTGCACGCCTCATGACGTTCCCCAACGTGATAATCACGGCTCACCAGTCATTCCTTACGACAAATGCCCTCAAGGCAATAGCAGAGACAACACTTTCAAATATCCGCTCGTTCTATGACGGGCCGGAACTTTCAAATGAGGTATGCCATGCAGATAAAGCTTAACAACCTTAAGAAGACCTATACTACTTCTGACGGAACAATCAATGCGGTGGATGACATTTCGCTGCAGATTCCTGACAACACGATTTTTGGAATCATCGGTAAAAGCGGTGCCGGAAAATCAACTCTGGTAAGGCTTATTTCCCTTCTGGAGAAACCGGATCAGGGACAGATTTTTTACGGGGACGAGCAGGTTGACTCTCTTTCCAAGGATAAGCTGATAGAACGCCGGCGCAAGATAGGAATGATTTTCCAGAACTTCAATCTTTTCAGCTCACGTAACACAGCCCAGAATGTTGCCTATCCTCTTGAACTGTGCAAGACACCAAAGGCGGAGATAAAGAAAAAAGTCGAGCAGATGCTTGAGCTTGTAGGATTACAGGGAAGGGGAGATGCACCGATAAGCACTCTTTCCGGCGGACAGAAGCAGAGGGTTGCCATTGCACGCGCCCTTGCCACAGAGCCTGATATCCTTTTCTGTGACGAGGCCACAAGCGCCCTTGACCCGCAGACCACAAATTCAATCTTGAACCTTATCCGTGACATTCAGAAAAAGATGAACCTTACGGTCGTGATGATTACACATCAGATGGAGGTTGTCCGTGATGCATGCGAGCAGGTTGCCGTAATTGAGGAAGGACATGTAGTGGAGCAGGGCCTGGTTAAGGATATCTTTGCAAACCCGCAGTCTGACGTGACCAAGGATTTTTTGAGCCGCATTTCATTTACACGCCCGCCGGAGATTGTACGCTGGTCTGAGGATGGCGGAGAATTCTTCCTTCGCTTTATCGGGGAAAACACAGACAAGCCGGTTATAAGCGACTTATGCCATAAATTCGATGTAAACGTGAACATCAGGGCAGGCGGAATCCAGTCCGTAAAATCAGAAAAGGTCGGTACCCTGATCGTGGACATAAGCGGTGCGGAGGATGTAGTAAAGGCCGCTCTTGATTATCTTGGTGAGAACGGCGTAAAAGTGGAGGTTGCAAAATGAACATGGAGAATATACTTGAGGTTCTGTCCCTTGTGGGTGAGGCTACATGGCAGACACTTATAATGGTTTTCTTTTCGCTTTTGTTTTCCACGCTGATCGGTTTTCCCCTGGGAGTCCTCTTAAGCGTTACAAGACCTGGAAACATCATGAGTAAGCCTGTATTGAATGCGGTTATCGGTAAAATCGTGAACGTACTCAGGGCTTTCCCGTTTTTGATTCTGATTATCCTTCTTCTGCCCCTTACACGCGTAATTCTTGGTACTGCCATAGGAACCACGGCTACAATTGTTCCGTTGAGCATCGCAGCGGCTCCCTTTGTCGCACGTGTCATAGAGACTGCAATCAACGAGGTCAACCCGGAACTTGTTCTTGCCGCTACAGCCATGGGTAGCACGAATTTCCAGATCATTCATAAAGTCCTGATTCCAGAGGCAATGCCTTCGCTTGTGGACGGTATCACACTGACAATCATAAACCTCATCGGTTACTCTGCAATGGCAGGAACTATCGGTGGCGGTGGACTTGGAGACCTTGCAATCCGTTACGGTTACCAGCGTTTCCGTCTGGATGTACTTGTTGTCGCAGTCATCGTCATTTTGATTATGGTGGAATTGATTCAGTTTGTGGGAAGCAGGATAAGCAGGAAACTCCTAGCAAAGCGGTAGGTTGAATTTTGAAAAATTTTCTTAAAAACCTATTGACATAGTAGGTAATTAGTGCTATAAAGAAACCATCAAACGGAGAAATCCAATTAACAAGGAGATAAAAATGAAAAAGATTATTGCTACAGTTTTGGGTGCAGCTCTCGCACTCAGTGCAGTTACAGCACAGACAGTTCTGAAGGTTGGAGCTACTCCTTCACCACACGCAGAAATCCTTAACTTGGTAAAGGGTGATCTCAAGGCTCAGGGAATCGACTTGAAGGTCGTTGAGTTTACAGACTATGTTACACCGAACGAGGCATTGAACTCTGGTGACATTGATGCAAACTACTTCCAGCATCTTCCATATCTTGAGTCATTCAACAAGGACAGGAACTTCAACCTGGTAAGTGCCGGTGGAATCCACATTGAGCCGCTTGCACTCTATTCAGGAACAAAAAAGGGAGCAAAGAAATACACAAAGCTTGCTGACCTCAAGGCAAAGTCAAAGATTGCAATTCCGAATGACCCTACAAACGAGGGACGTGCTCTTCTTCTCCTCCAGTCAGCAGGACTTATCACACTCAAGGCAAATGCAGGCCTTACAGCAACAACAAAGGACATCGCAACAAACCCGAAAAAGCTTAAGTTTGTAGAAGTTGAGGCTGCCTCACTTCCACGTGTTCTTGCTGATGTTGATGCCGCTGTTATCAACGGTAACTATGCACTTGATGCAGGTCTTTCTGCCTCAAAGGACGGTCTGTTTGTAGAAGGTGCAGATTCACCTTATGTAAACATCATAGCCGTTAAGAAGGGAAAAGAGAGTGATCCTGCCATCCAGGCTCTTGTAAGCGCACTTAAGAGTGACAAGGTAAAGAACTGGATCAAGACAAAGTATCCGAACGGAGATGTAGTTGCTGTATTCTAATTGAATACAGAGTATGTCAATGCCGTACTGAATATGACAATGCCGTACTGAATATGACATTGCCGTACTGAATATGTCATTACCGGACTTGATCCGGTAATCTATAAAGGCTGTGCGTAAACCGTACGGCCTTTTTTTATATATCCATGCGTTCTTTTATTCCGCTTTTAAGTTGGGATGCAATATCAGCGTTTACTTTTTTATCTTCCAGAAGTTTATCAAATGCATCGTCTAGTTTTGTGGCAAAGGCATCAAAAACGGAATAGATAGCTGATGGATTCAAATCAAGCTCCTGTGCCATCTGGAAAAAATCATTCTTCGAGACCTTTTTGATTTCATACTGTTTTCCTATTTTCATAGATAGCTTATCGCTAAGGCCGGGATAAATCGTTGTTGAGACTGCGTCATATAACGGT
>JAGADS010000299.1 GCA_017613485.1 Treponema sp. | reverse complement strand
GGTGGGACGCTTCTTTATCAAATTCCTTCTTTCTCTTCTTATTGGCGGTCCGATTGTTGCCTGCATACTGGCGTATTTTTTTAACTGACATTTGAGTGGAGTTTTAAGGGGTACAGAATGAAAAGGATTTTTCAGAGATTGATTTCGATAACGATGTTTGCCTTGGCGCCTCTTGTCTTTTGTGCTGCTCATGGTGGAGAAGGCAGTCCGCTGACGATTTTTTCAGATGAAGATGAGGCTGAGTATTCTGTTGATGACATAATTCCTATTGGAGCTGACATACAGGATGAAGTTACATATTCAGACTATGATTATTCTGATGAGGTTTTTGTTGTTGATAATGCGGGTATTCTGACAGATGAACAAAATGAAGAGCTTGAACTTCTTGCACATGAAATAGCAGAGCGGCACGATTTTGGTGTGTATCTTGTGATAATCAATGACTATACTGAATACGGATATGAGATAGAGGATGCGGCTGAATATATTTATGACGGAATGAATTTCGGTCTTGGAAACGACAACCGTGGTCTTTTGCTTTTGATGTCCATGGATGACAGAAGCTATGACCTTGATGCATATGGCTGGGGTAACACGGCATTCACAGATTACGGAAAAGAAGTCCTGTCACATGAGTTCCTGGGTAATTTCCGCAATGATGATTGGTATGGCGGCTTTAAGGATTATATAACAGTCTCAGAGAATTTCCTGATTCGTGCTGAAGAGGGGGATCCAATCGATGTAAGGCCTGATGAATATGATGATTACGGTTATGAATACAGTGGAAAAAGTTATTCATTTTTCGATCAGATAAAAGATCAGCTTTCCACAACCTTTTTAATAATGATACCTCTTGCCCTGATTATTGCTGGTATAGGAATTTCAAGCGAAAAGAGAAAGATGAATAACATCCACATGGCAACAGAGGCTGCCAGTTATGTTCAGGACAGTAGAATCAACTTCAATAGGAGCAACGACGTTTATACACATTCAACGACAAGCAGGGTACGTATAAGGACAGAATCCACAAGCAGCCTGGGAGGCAGGTCATCATTTGGCGGAGGAACAACAATCCGGCCCAGCGGTCATTCACACCATAGCGGACACTTTTAATTTTCTTCTGCCGCCTGTAGTGTTGCCTGATCTCGTGTGATGTTTTTGAGCCATTTTTTCTTAAGGTAATGTGCAATTACAAAAGGCATTTTCTCAAACTCATCCAGGTACAGGACAAAATAAACCCATACTGGAGGCAGCTTGAATACAAAGGCGGCAAGCAGACCCAGCGGAAGTGATACAAGCCACATGCAGATAGCATCGGCAATGAAACCGAATTTAGCATCTCCACCTGCACGGAAGATTCCGCAGATATAACCTGTATTAACGGCACATCCAATAATTGAATATGAATTGATGATCAAGAGCCAGAAGCGGTAATTACTTGCAGTTTCGTTTAACTCAGCGATAAATGGCAGGACAGGGTACAGACACAAGACAAGAACCATTCCGAAAAAACCAGCCCCGACTGTCACTTTTCCAAGCCGTGATGCATTTCTTTCCGCCACCTCAAGATTATCTGCTCCCATGTATTTTCCAAGAACAATCGCACCACCGTATGCCATTCCAAAAACAAGGACAGTTCCCAGATTACGCACCACATTGACCACAGAATTGGCGGCAACAATGTCTTCTCCAAGATGACCAAGAATCACAGAGTACATGGAAAACGCAAGACCCCAGACCATCTCGTTGCCTACAGCGGGTAAGGAGAACTTAAAGAAATCACGGGTAAGAATCTTATTATGCCTGAATATAAGATGAAGACCGAAGCCCAGTTCTTTTTGCATTGCGGCATAAACAAGGCAGATTGTTACCTCGATAAAGCGTGCTATAGATGTGGCAATTCCAACTCCGACAATGCCAAGTTTCGGGAAAAACAGCCAGCCGTACAGAAAACATCCGTTGAGGATAACATTCATACCCAGTGAGACAAAGGTCAAGACCATGACGAACATGACTTTTTCCGTGCTCTTAAATGCAGCCTGAAGGATCTGGGAAACCGACATAAGGAAATAGGAAAAACTGACCGCCTTTAAATACGAGGCACCGACAGAGATAAGATTATCATCATTGGTAAAAATCCGCATTAAAAGATTTGGAGCAAAAAAGGCTGCCAGACTAAAGACAAGTCCGACGGAAGCAGAAATCCTCAATGCAATTCCAGCCAGTGTTTGGATTGAATGTATGTCCTTTTTACCCCAGTATTGAGCCGCCAGCATAACAAGCCCCGATGAAAGGCCTGTTGTGACCATAAACAAAATGAACACTATTTGCCCAGCCAGAGAGGAAGCCGCTATTGCAGTCTGTCCAACCGACCCAAGCATGAAAATATCCACCGAGTTGACAAGTGCAGATATCAAATTCTGCAGAGCCATCGGACCAACAATTAAAAACAGCTGTTTATAAAAGGATTTTGCCTCTAAAGTCATTCCAGCAGTGTATAGGTTTACTGTGATTTATACAAGGGAAATAAAAAATTTGTGCATTCGCATTTTATGGTGTATAATTATATAGAGGGAACCTCGAAAAAACTTCAGTTTTTCGAGATGCCCTAGAGGGATTACTTTACGCAGGGAGATAGAATATGAGTATACATTGTTATTCACTAGGTGCCGCGCAGGAAGTTACGGGCAGTAAGCATATCATAGAGATAGACGGACGCAGTTTTATGATTGACTGTGGTGCATTCCAGGGTAAGCGTGCAGAGGCAGATAAGAAGAACAGGGAATTTGATTTTGCCGCAGATAAAATCGAATCTGTAATTCTGACTCATGCCCACTTTGACCACTGTGGTTTATTGCCTGTACTGATGAAAAACGGGTACAGAGGAAATATCTATGCCACACCGGCCACACGTGATCTTGCAAACATAGTAATGATGGATTCGGCACGTATACAGGCGCGAGATGCAGAATTCCTTGCAAAACAGGCCCGCAAAAAGGGAGAGAAATTTTTCTGGAGGCCTCTGTACAATGAAGAGGATTGTGTAAAGGCTGCGAATCAGATTGTCTCCCTTGGATATAACCGCAAGATGTTCATTGCACCGGATGTTCAGCTTGAATTCTTTGATGCAGGACACATTTTGGGAAGTTCCCTTGCATACATGACAATTACCGGACAGCGGAAAAACGTTCTTTCTGGAAAAACTGAAAGTGCCGGTATGGGTGGTTCACGCAGATTCTGGCATCGTCTTTTTGGTGGCAGCAAGTCTGTGGAGAATACAAATCAAGAGGAAGGAAACATCGCACTTACTGGAGCCCCTGCCGATGAAGTACGTGTCTTGTTTACCGGGGATCTTGGCCGTATAGGAAAGCCTATTGTACGTGATCCTTCAACTGATTTCCCTGCACCAGACTACATTTTCCTTGAAAGCACTTATGGTAACCGTCTGCATGAAGAACCTGGTGTTGCACTTGATGATCTTGAGGCAGTAATCAGGACGGCTGTTGCAAACAAAGGTAAAATCATAATTCCGTCATTTGCAATTGAGCGTGCTCAGGAACTTGTCTATTACCTCCATATCCTCATGGACAAAAAGCGCATACCTCGCATTCCGGTTTATGTGGACAGTCCTATGGCAGTAAACGCAACGGGTATTTTCCAGCTGCATCCTGAATGCTATGACGAGCAGACCACAGAAACATTCCTTCAGAACCACAAGAATCCGTTTGGCTTTAACGATCTGACGTTCGTGCAGAGTGTTGATGAGTCAAAGGAACTGAATAAAAAAGCTGGACCTATGATAATCATAAGTGCCGACGGTATGTGTGAATCCGGACGTGTTCTTTATCATCTTGCAAACAGCATAACCGACCCGCGCAACATCATTTTGATTGTAGGCTACATGTCAGAGAATACATTAGGCCGCCGCATTCTGGAAGGAGAAAAAGAGGTTCCTATTCTGGGTGACTGGTACAAGGTTAAGGCAGCGGTTAAGAAAATCAACGCATTCTCCGCACATGCTGATTACCGTGAGATGACCAATTGGCTTAATGCAATCGATACAAGCCGTCTTAAAAAGATTTTCCTTGTGCACGGTGAAAAAGATTCTCAGGAATTCTTTATGAATCATCTTAAGGAAAACGGTTACAGCAATGTCGAGGCAATTGAATACGGTAAGGTTTACGATCTGGAATAGAAGATGGACAAGGAAACAGAAGAACGCATAATCGCCCTGGAAACCAAGCTTGCCTACATGGAGGATTTCGTCAATCAGCTGCAGGAAGTTTCGGTAGAGCAGGGTAAGACAATTGAATTACTGCACACAGAAAATAAAATGATGTCACAAAAAATACGTGATTTGTCCGATGCATTGGAGGGGGACATTCCCAACAGAAAACCGCCGCATTATTAGTATCAAGAAATGTTTCATTATCGGTATCAAGAAAAATGTCATTATCGGGCTTGAACCGATAATCTTTTCAAAAGATTGCCGGGTCGAGCCCGGCAATGACAGGCATTGTAAATTTATCTGGCGGCTGCACTTTCCAGTATGCCTATAAGCTCCGAATATTCTTCCCGGACGGTCTGTTCACTGGCTGTCAGGATATGCTCACGCTCTGCATGAAAAAGTCTGTCCTTGGCAGAGACAGGCATGTATTCAATTTCAGACTGGGTATAATAATGCTCTATGCAGCCGCGGGGTAAAATGTAAACAGAAGCCGCTGCCGCTCCCGCAAGTACAATAGAGAACAATGCCCTTACTATTGGCAATGTCTGAGCCGTCTTTTCTTTGAGGATTTCTTCAAGCTGAATCCTTATTGAACCTTCCGCCATGACACCCTGCAGAACTACTGTCTTGAATGTGTCGATATTCTCTGCCATGGCATGTTTCTGATCCAGAGCCTTTAGTTTAGAGGAAAGCAATTCAATCTCTTCCGGCAGGTCAGAATCATCAGGTAGAAGGCACAGTTCTTTTCCAATGACAGACAAAAATCGTTCAAGACGCTGAATCAGTTTTTCCAAGGTTATCGTATGATCCAGTTCCTTAGCCGTGAAAATGTTCTGATAGAATGGGAACTGTTTTTCATATTGTTTTTCAAGCCAGAGAGATGCCCTTTCGTCAGAGCAGAAAACATCACGGAGTTTTCCCCCGAAAAGTGAATCCAAATCCGTGATTATGCGGCTGTTTGTTCCAAGAAGAGCGCATACCTTGCAGAATACACCCAGCTCATCTTTTCCACCCACATCGATGATGCCTGTTCCTGCAACACCAAGGTCTGTATGGATATACGGAAGCAAGCTTGCAAACATCTGCTGGTCGGTATAGCCTTCCACAAAAATCTGATTGTCGGAGAAGAAAAACTGCTTGTGATATGTGTTGAATCTAGGCAAGAACCTGCGGAACAGATCTTCGTCACGGTTGCTTAGGGAATCGATATGAGTCGGCTCCCTGTTTGTGTGGCAGACGATTACACCAAGGAGTTCTTCTGGAAATCTGAGGTCAACGAAAAATGGTGAATGCGTTATGACAAAATAAATCCGTGTAGGATGCCTCTGTGAAACACGTCTTAATTCCTCTGCAAAAAACTGCTGGAACTGCGGGTGCAAGTGAAGCTCCGGTTCATCAAATACAAGGCATGTATTACCGGTATTTGCGTAAAGTGCAACAAGAAGAGTGATTATTTCCTTGAGGCCGTGACATTCAACTTCCTGCAGGTCATACTCAACACTCCATGCCTTGTTTTCCACGATGGGAACATATTCACCGTTAATCTGCTTGAATACGATTGTCTTACCGAACATGCTGGAAAGAATCGTCTGAACTTTCTGGCGGACATGCTCATTTTCCTGAAGTATTGTAAAAGATTCTCTGTCGGTACCGCGGTCTGCCCTTAAAAATTTAGTTGAATATCCGTGCTCTGCGAATTGCCGTGATATGGATTCAACAAGCAGGGTTTTTCCTGAGCCGTTTGGACCCACAACAAGGTTTATCTGAGACCATTTGCTTTTTTGAAAAACGGCCCGTCCCCACAAAAATGGAAGCTTGACCTTTACAGGAATATTGACCACGACAATATTATAAACCAAGCATTGGCTTTTGTAAACGAATTAAAAGAATCTTTCGGCTATGGCGACACTCAGGGGCAAAGTCAGGATGCACATTGCACTTGAGATTGCCACAAGCATGCTGGAATATGATTCATCCCGGTTGAATACTACGGCAAGCGAGGACACGCTCATTCCTACAGGACACAGGGCTGCAATGAAAACGACGTAGGAAATCAGGCGGATGTTCTGCACGGAACCGAACAGAGACATTGCTCCCCATGCAATAAAGAACATGACCACAGCAGAAAGAACCAGTCGGACGAATGTGGTTTTTGCAATACGCAGGACAAATTCCTTGAATGAACCGGATGGTTTTTTGAATGTCGCAAAAAGCATACCTAGAAGCAGCATGGAAACGGCTGCATTTGTGTCACTTATGTACTTTACGGGGCTTGATATTATATCAGGGAGCTGACCGGGAATGCAGAAAAGGATAATACCCGTAATAACAGCCAGAATATTCGGGTTGAGTATTATCTTAAGCGGCTGCATTTTTCTTGTCACCATATAATATCCGAACGTCCACAAGTAAATGTTGAACACCGCAAGATATCCCATAAGATAGAAGGCACCTGCCTGCCCGAATACACCGTTTATGAGCGGAATACCGATAAAACCGCTGTTGGTAAAGACCACGGCAATACGGTCAAGATAATCCAGATCCTTAAGCTCAGGCTTTAGCTCAGTTTTTTTTGAGCGGCAGAAAATAACCGCGAGGACAGTCAGTGCAATGTGAGCAACCCAGGAGAGCAAAAATGCCACAGAAAGTTCCTTGAGGCGGACGCTTGAATATTCAACATTAAAGATATTCAGGATGACACAGGGATTTACAACATAAAGAAGAATCTTGCTGAAAAACTGCTGCTCGGTTTTCCCGAACTTAAAAATTTTTGTAACCGAAAACCCGACTACAGCTATCACAGCCATGATGGCCAGCTGCTTAAAAACCGTAAAATACATACGGTGATTATATGATTTTAAGCATCTCCTTTCAAGTAAAAATTCCTATTGACTGGTAGAGGGGTTTAAACTAAAATTACAAAACAATTATCAACATACAGTGAGGAATGGAATGTTTAACAGAGATGATTACGTATCGGATGGGAGATGGCAAAAATTTCTGGAGGTTTCAAAAAAGTTTGAGACTCCGAATATTTTTATAGATCTTGCAACTATACGTCAGCATTTTATTCAGGTTAAGGATTCTTTTCCCTATGCATATTTTTATTATGCGGTAAAGGCAAACCCAGGCGTTCCTGTCATCCGTATGCTTGATGAGCTTGGCTCCAACTATGACATTGCCTCTCGTTATGAGCTTGATCTGGTTCTGTCTCTGGGAATCTCTCCCGATAGAATTTCATTTGGCAACACGATAAAAAAAGCAGCCGATGTTGAATATTTTTATTCAAAGGGCGTAAGGATGTTTGCCACGGACTCCAAGGAAGACCTTAAGAATATTGCACGCTATGCCCCAGGTTCCAGGGTGTATGTCCGCATTCTTGTGGAGAATTCATCTACGGCAGACTGGCCGCTTTCCAGAAAATTCGGATGCCACCCTGATATGGCATACGACCTTCTTGTTCAGGCCCGCGACTCTGGGCTTACACCGTACGGAATTTCATTTCATGTTGGAAGCCAGCAGCGTGATATCGGTCAGTGGAACGATGCCATTGCAAAGACAAAATATCTGTTTGAGTCACTTGAGCAGGAGGAGCAGATACGTCTTTCGATGATAAACATGGGAGGCGGTTTCCCGGCACATTATATTCAGCCGACAAATGAACTGTGCGACTATGCATCTGAGATTACGCGTTACCTGCACGATGACTTTGGCGATGACATTCCTATGATTGTTTTTGAGCCAGGACGTTCTCTGGTGGGAGACAGCGGTATTCTTTCTTCTGAAGTTGTGCTTATCTCTCGTAAAAACAACACAGCGTTGCAGAGATGGGTTTATCTTGATGCAGGAAAATTCAACGGACTAATTGAAACCCTTGATGAGTCAATCAAATATCCAGTGATTACGACAAAGGACGGCGGAAAAGAGGGAGAGGTTATTCTTGCAGGCCCCACATGTGACAGTGCGGACATCATGTACGAGGATTTTAAGTACAGGCTTCCACTTGATCTGAAGATTGGAGACAAGGTTTACTGGCTTTCCACAGGTGCCTATACGCAGACCTATGCTTCCGTGGGATTCAATGGTTTTCCTCCGATACAGGCATATTATATTACAGATGACGGCATAGAGGATGCAGCCGGGAATAAAGTTGAATAATCCGATATTAAAAGGCATTCTTTATTTGTGGCAGGTTCCGCAGAATTTGCTGGGGCTGGGTGTGATTTTCTTTAGTAGGGCAAAACCAGCTTCCGGGATAAAGCCATACTGGAGTACAAAAGCAAATTTCGGAATATCTCTTGGCAAATACATTATTACGGATTCAGGAGACAAAAAGACCCTGTTGCATGAGGCAGGGCATCAGAAGCAGTCTCTTATGCTTGGACCGCTTTATCTTTTTATTGTGGGTCTTCCTTCCATAAGCTGGAATATATGGGACAGGCTTTTTCATAAATCATGGTCCTGGGAAAAACGAGAAAGGTGGTATTATTCCCTGCCATGGGAAAAATGGGCAGATAAACTGGGTGGAGTTGAACGGTTTAAATGACATTACAGCAGCTTAAATATGCCGTGGCGGTTGCAGATTGCCTGAACATGACCGAGGCGGCAAAAAAGGTTTTTATTTCTCAGCCTAGTTTGACAGCAGC
>JAGADS010000298.1 GCA_017613485.1 Treponema sp. | reverse complement strand
GCAGCACCTGCTTTCAAATGCGGACATAGACGCCTAGAAAACGACGGAGAATTGAAATATGGCATACGTTAAGAATCTGTTTGACAAAAACTTTATTGAATATGCAAGCTACGTTATCCGCGACAGGGCAATTCCTGATCTGGAGGACGGACTCAAGCCCGTACAAAGGCGAATCATGCACACCCTGTTCAACATGGACGACGGAAGGTTCCAGAAGGCCGCAAATGTTGTGGGACGCTGCATGATGTACCACCCGCACGGAGACGCTTCTATCGGTGGTGCTCTGGTAGTCCTTGCAAACAAAGGCTTTATCCCGAACGACAAGGTGGGCCTCTTTATAGAAAAGCAGGGAAACTTTGGTAATGTGTTTACAGGAGACGAGGCATCTGCATCCCGTTATATTGAATGCCGTGTAAGGCCTATCGCAAAGGATATTTTCGTAACAAATCCAGAGGTAACCCATTACATTCCAAACTACGACGGACGTTCCACAGAGCCGGAAGTCTACAGGGCAAAAATTCCGGTTGTACTTCTTGTCGGTGCAGAAGGTATCGCCGTAGGTATGAGCACAAAGATTCTGCCATACAACCTGAAGGAAGTGCTTGAGGCGGAGATAAAGGCACTCAAGGATGAGAAATTCAAGATTTATCCTGACGTACAGACCGGCGGTCTTATTGATGTAAGCGCATATAACAACGGAAACGGTAAAATAGTCTCTAGGGCAAAACTGGATCTTTCAGATGACAAGCGCATTGTGATTACGGAGCTTCCGGTGGACACAAACGCACAGGACCTCAAGAAATCGATAGACGATGCTTTCAAGGCAGGAAGGTTAAAGATAAGCTCTGTACAGGACCTTACAACAAACAAGTGCCACATAGAGATAAAGCTTTCCCGCGGTGTATATGCAAAGGATGTAGAGAAGGCACTCTACGCATACACAGACTGTGAGAAGTCAATCAACTGTCAGATGCTTGTGATAAAAGACAACATGCCTACAGTGATGACCGCAACGGAAATCATAAAGTATTACTCAAAAAAGCTTACTGCAATCATCAAGGACGAGCTTACATTTGAGCAGGGAAAGCTTACCGAGGAACTTCATGCCCGCACTCTTGAGCGTATATTTATTGAGGAAAGGATCTACAAGAAAATCGAGCAGATGAAAACCGCAGAGGCAGTAAATCAGGCAGTAAAGAAGGGTTTTGTTCCATTCAAGTCTGAGCTTATCCGCCCCGTAAGTGATGAGGATGTAGAACGCCTGTTAAAGATTCCGATCCGCCGCATCTCACTCTTTGACATAAACAAGAACAAGGATCAGGTGGAGGCAATCAACAAGCAGCTCAAGGACATAAAGAAAAAACTCAAGAACCTGACACAGTGTGCAATAGACTATCTTGAGGGAATGCTCACTAAATTCCGTCCACAGGAATTCGAGAGGCACACACAGATAGCAAAATTCTCTGCCGTTGACGTAAAGGAAGTTGCAAGACGTGATACAGCACTCCGCTATGATGAAAAGGGCTATCTGGGCACTGCAGTGAACGGCGGCACAGAGATAATCAAGGTAACACCGTTTGACAGAATCTTCATAATGAGGCACAGCGGAATCTATACGGTATGCGATGTACCTGACAAGCTTTTTGTCGACACCGGAATGTGGTACTGCAATTATGCCGAGAAAGAGATAATCAACAATGTACTCTTTACTGTCATTTACCGCGACCCCAAGACAAAGTACTGCTTCATAAAGAAATGCCGCATCCCAAGCTGGATCATGAACCGCGACTACCTGATTGCCCCGGACGGCATGGAAGTACTTCACATAGACACAAGGGAAAAATTCAGCTTTACCCTGCACTATACAAAGAAACCCAGGATCAAGGTCAGGGAAGAGACTTTCAATTCCGCTGATTTTGAGGAAAAGGGACACAAGGCACAGGGCGTAAGGTTAAGCCAGCACGAGACGGATTCTGTAAAAGTTGAGTCCTCAGACAGCCAGCTGAGTTTGTTATAAAAACGGAGAAGATTTATGGATAGAAAGACTATCAAACCAGACTATAAAATAATGCGGATGATATTGAACCAGTGCCTGCGAAGAAACCAGAACAATATTTTATTCACGGTTTTGATCTACGTCTTTCTTTCTTCTATTGCAACTACCCTGCCTGCCATGATTTTCCAGGTTATGACAGGAACTTCAATAAGCCTGGGAATGCTGTTTCTTGTCATCATTCTTCTTATTGGCGGAAGCATCATATCTCAGTATCTGGCATACGGAAGGGACGTGATAACCGCACGCATGGTAGAGAAAAAGCACATTACAATCGGATACCTCTTTAACGGCTTCAGGGACAAGACAAAACGCGTACTCAAGGCATCGCTTTTGTTTCTTCTGGTAGCCTTCATCGTCGGAATCATCTGTATTACAGTAACAGTTCCTTTTTTTCTTTCCGCAATGCTCAAGGGCGATAGTATTGACATGGATCAAATGAGCCGCATAGGAAGCATTTTTTCCGTTCTTGTAATGGTCTTCTCTCTTCTTGCAACGTATCCGTTTATCTTTACATGGATATTGATGTACCGTATGCCCGAGGCAACAGTGCTTGAATGTTTTGGACTCAGTGCAAGGCTTGTATTCAGACAGTTTTTCAGGATAATCGGTTTTTTCATTTTCTGCAGCTGGAAATACCTTTTAACACTTGCAATCCTTATTCCACTGGACTTTGTTCTTGACATCTTTGGAATTACCAAAACGGGAATGGGTGGAAGTCTTTTCTCTATAATTCTTTCCATAATGAAAATCGTAGCTGAATTCAATGCATTGATGAGGATATTCCTGGCAATCCCTGTCTATCTTTTCTCCATGACAGGAGTCCTTCAGATTCACCTCTCCGAATACACTCCTCCAAGCCAGAATCAGGAGCTGGAGCAGACCACAGCTGAACCAGAGCAGGTTATCCCGGAAAACCAGGCCGACAATGAGGAGAACCCCACAGACTCATGAAAGTCCTTGTAAGGGAAAACACAGCGGAAATCAACGTAAAGAACTCACGCTTTATTGCAGAGGCATTCATTGTAACTACCCAGGCTGAGGCAAGGGAAAAACTTCTTGAGCAGAAAAAGCGTTATTCAGATGCAAGCCATGTATGCCATTCATTTATCTGCGGAAAAGACGGACAGACCAGTGGAATGAGCGACGACGGCGAACCCTCTGGAACTGCAGGCCGCCCCATGCTGGACGTGCTTAAGGGAAGCTGCATCACAAACATACTGATAACAGTGACACGCTACTTTGGCGGAACACTACTGGGAACAGGTGGCCTTGTCAGGGCATATTCTGATTCCGTAAAGGCAGTCCTTTCCATATGCGAGACCGAGGAGCTTGTTGAAAAAAGCAGCTTTTCATTTACGGCAGATTACCATGAATACCAGTCTATCAAACGCATTTTCGAGGCATTCAGCATAGAGAACCTTAATGAAGACTACAGTGATTTAATAAACGTGAGCGGAACAATTCATAAAAGTCAGGCGGAAGATTTTTCATCTAGGATTAAGGACTTATCCAGAGGAAAGATTACTATTATCGTTGAATAGCTATTCGGCTTTTACACCGGGATTGGCCTTAAACCATTCGTCCCATGCCTTATCAACACTGTCACAGTATGACTGTTTTTCCTCGTCACTCATAAAGGCGGCACGGAAACCGTTCTTGACAACCTCTTTAATGTCATCAAGCTTGAAATTCATCTTGGAATAGATATTCCAGTATTCATCCAGAAGCTCAACCTTAAAGAAAGTCGGATCGTCAGTATTCAGCGTGACAAAACATCCTGCATCATACAGTTTTTTGAACGGATGGTCTTCTATTCTTGAAACATAGTGCTTTGTAAATATATTGCTTGTGGGGCTTACCTCAAGAGGATAATGCTTTTCGGCAAGCTCTTTCATGAACGGCTCGTCGTATGCGGCTGCAATTCCATGTCCGATACGCTCGGCATCCAGAAGATTGATGCAGTCCTTCATGCTCCAGCTGTCCACAGTCTCACCGGCATGTGCCACACGATGAAGTCCTGCTTCTTTTGCCCTCTTGAAGACGCTCTCATAGTCACGGGCAGGTCCCTTTGCCTCATCACCGCCTAGACCGATTCCAATAATATCCGGATTATTCTCTTTTAACACAAGATCAAGGTTGTGCTCGGCATTCTCCAAACCAAAAGAACGGCTGACGTCCACTATAACCTTTATGGTCACATCATATTTTTCTTTTGCACGCTTAATTGCCCTTGAAATCCTTGTGGTCATGTCGTGAAAGTCAAAGCCATTTTTAATCAGGGAGGTCGGAGCAAAGAAGGTTTCAACATAAACTATGTTGTTATTGCGGACATATTTTGCAAAATCCTTAAAATAATCTGAAATATTATCTACATTGACAAAATAATTCTGGATTTTTATGAAACTTGCCAGAAATCCCGGTAAATCTGAATAATTCCACAGGGCCTCAAGCTCCTCTTTGGGCATATTCTTACCGTAACGACTCTTGTAGAGTTGCCTTATCGTCTGGTTGCCAATAACTGCTTCACCATGAAGATGCAATTCCGCCTTTGGAACTGACTTCATCAAACTATAAAAATCCTTCTTCTCCATAATTCCCATTATAACACAAAAATATATAAAATCAAAGTCCTTTACAGGAAATCTATTACATTTTCGGAAGAATTTATGTTGAAAAGTACAAAAAAAAGGTTATAATTAGAGTAGATATTTTAACAGGAGACCGGTATGAAAAAAATAGTCGTTGCCTCAACGAATAAAGCTGTAATACAGACTGCAAAGAAAGCAAATTCCCTTTTTCCGACCTTTTTCCAATGTACAAGTTTCGGCAATACAGAATCAATCATCAGCTACATAAATTACGAGCTGCCGGAAATAAAGGTCCTTGACTATACATCCAGCGACATTGACTGTGAGGCCATACTTGAATCAATAAATTCCGATGCATGGCTCCATTATGGTGGAACAATAGCAATATGCAGGGATAGAGAGGCTGTGCGTCAGATGGAATCAATAAAGGACGACAACATCATTTCTGTATTGACTGTAAGTGACTTTGAGCAGCATTTCGGCCGTCTTCTGCGTATTCTGTACCAGAACCAGAAATTCCTGTTTACCCGCGGTATGCAGGACATTATCGGAGGACAGGAGGAAGGTCAGTTCGTGTGCAACAATGACCCCATGGACATCCGCTTTTACACAAGCTTCCTTGTAAGCTATCTGTATACCACCAACCGCATCTCAGAGGAGGACAAGGACAGCCTCCAGATGATTCTGATGGAGCTTTTGACAAATGCCGTAGAACACGGAAACCTAAACATAACATATAAGGAAAAATCAGACTGGCTAATGAAGGGCGGAGACATGATGCAGCTTCTAAAGGAACGCTCAGAGGATCCCCGCTACAAGGACAGAAAAATCCACATTTCCTATGCAATACGCAAAAAAGTCTCTGCTTTCAGAATTGAGGATGACGGAGACGGATTCGACTGGAAGAAAGTGCTCGCCGAAAAAGACGAGGAGAACACCGATACGCACGGAAGAGGACTTGCATTGAGCAGGCAGTTCGTAAAAAAACTGGGGTACAACAAAAAGGGAAACCAGGTCACATTCTCCATTGCAAACAAGGTCAACTCTACAAACTCTGTTCCTGGAATCATGAAACCGTTTGACGCGATTACATACAAGGACAAACAGGTTGTATGCCATCAGGACGAGATGTCCAATGACCTGTTCTTTATTGTTTCCGGTCAGTTTGCGGTTTATGTAAACAAAAAATATACGACAATGCTCACGCCTAACGACATGTTCATCGGAGAGATGGCATTCCTTTTGAACGACAGGCGTACGGCTACGGTTGTGGCAATAGGTTCAAGCTGCAAGCTGATTAAAGTACCAAAGACAGCTTTCCTTTCGCTTATCCGAAAAAACCCGCACTACGGCATCTTCCTTAGTAAAATGCTTGCACAGAGGCTGGAGAACCAGAGTCAGACAACCTATGCAGTTGAGCAGAAACTTGCAGAAATCCAGAGCTTCATGCATAAATAAGAAAATACGACGGTAAACGAATGTCACTTAACTGCAACGAGATAAACCTTATCCTCAGTGAGCTTGAACTTGAAGGCTCTTTTATTCAGAAAGTCGTACAGCCCTCATACGACATGCTTGCATTCAGGATTATCAAGAACGGAACGCTTTCCACGCTCCTGATTTGCACAGGCTCCCAGGTCTGCCGCATTCATTCAACAAGGATGCAGGTTCCCAAGAACAAAAAGCCGCTTCGTTTCTTTGAATTCTTAAAGTCCAACGTGCAGGGAATGAGGATTAACTCATGTGCTCAGCTTGGACTGGACAGAATCATCAAGATGGATGTGTCAACCTGGCAGCAGAAATATTTCATCTACATAAGGTTATGGTCAGGAGCCGCAAACGTAATTGTCACCGATGAGAACAATGTAATCCTTGACTGCATGTACCGCCGCCCCAAGAAAAACGAGATGACAGGAAGTACATTCAAACCAGAAGAAAAAGAGCCCACTGAGCAGGAAATAAAAGAAAGCCTTGAGCGTTTTCCTATCCGTGACTTTTCCGGGCAATCAGATGAATTTGAAGGCCTTTCATTTAACGAGAAGATCGACAGGTTTTACTCAGAGAATGCCTCGACACTTTCCAGGGAAGCACTTTTGGCACAGGCCGAGAAATGGTACAACGTAAAGCACTCAAAGATGGAAAATGCCCTGCAGAAACTCCTGGACAAAAAAAGGAGCTTTGAGCACGCGGACAAGCTTAAGCATACAGGAGACCTGATTCTTTCCTATGCATCTGAATACAGCGGCGGCCCCGACCTGACATGCACCGATTACGAAAGCGGTGAAACGGTTCACATACGCATGGATGAGAAAAAATCCGCTCAGGAAAACGCTTCCGTCTATTACGAGCAATACAAGAAAGCAGTGTCCGGAATGGAAAGCCTTGAGCACGACATTCAGCTGTCCCAAAGAAACCTTCAGGCACTTGAGCAGGAATACTCTGCCATATTAAAAGAGCAGAACGTCATAAAGATAGAGCAGATGCTGAGGCATGACACAACTCCAAAACAAAAGAATGAGAAGCCGCATCCGGGCCTGCATTATGAGATAGACGGATGGACTATCATCGTTGGTCGTACTGCATCGGAAAATGATGAGCTTTTAAGGCACTTTGTGAAAAGTCAGGACATGTGGCTTCATACAAGGGATTTCGCAGGCGGATATGTTTTTATAAAGGCACGTAAGGATAAGACAGTTCCGCTTGAGATACTTCTCTATGCCGGTAATCTTGCAGTCTATCATTCAAAGGCAAGAAAAAACGGACAGGCAGACTTGTATTACACCCAGGTAAAATACCTCCGCAGGGCAAAGAACGGTCCCAAGGGATTGGTGCTTCCTACGCAGGAAAAAAACCTATTCATAAAACTTGATGAGACTAAACTTCGCAGGCTAGATGAGCTTGAAAAGTCAAGGCAGATAATATAGCAGGAACAAGATATGAAAAAACCATACATGACATACAATCCTTTTGCACCTACAGAGAAAATGAAATACCCGTTCAGATTCGGAAGGGTAAAAAAGCCCTCAGAAAAACGCATAAAAAAATGGGGCGGAAAGCACATGACGGAATACAATGTCATGTACAGCTATATGACCATTCCGTTCAGATTTCCGAGTGCCGGTACACTGTTTAAATTCTTTCATTTTGTCATCTGGAAATTTTTCATGCCGCAGTATTTCCAGAAAATTCACCTTAGGCATACTCCAGTAAAACATGTTGATCATCAGTTGGACGAAAAAGTTCCATACAGGGAAGATCTTATATCATGCTACATGGATTTTATAAACGTATGGATACGGCCTTTATCAATGATAATGCACCGCTTTAATTCATTTCAGGGAGCAAAGCTTTCTTGCGAATGGTTCAGATATCTGTGCCTTACATATCATGAGGCATACAGGATGTACTCATATTCCATGACCACAACTTACAGACCCAAGCCTGCCACAAAAAAAGTAAAGGCGCTTTATGCAGGAGACCCTCATTACATGTGCGTTCCTTCCCTTCATATTGCAATTGTATGCCTTTGCTTCAGTTTTTACAGGATGCTTTTCAAGAGGGAGGAATTTACTCAGGAAGAAACAGAGATGTGGAACAAGGAATTGTTTGAGCGTGCCGTTGACATTGGAGAAACAGTCCTTTACATAAAACAGCACAGCGTAAACTGTATTCCTGCTGCAATGTACATGATTACAAGAATTGTTCCAGAGCTTTTTACCCCAGAGACTGCAATTGAATTTATCTCCGCACTGTTCAGGAACAAGACAGACATAAGTGAAAGTGACCGAAAGAGAATTCAGGCACACATTCTTTTTACATACGAAAGGTTTCTGCTTGAGGGAGCAATAGAGGAAGACTGGAGGGATCCTGTCATCAGATGGCTGGGAAGCTATGAGAGTCACACGCCTTTTTATGCAGACATAGAAAACAAATCTGGAGACAAACAGTAAGATGAGGAAATTTCATGTTGTATCAGATTACGAGCCCAGCGGAGATCAGCCCCAGGCAATAGAAAGGCTTGCAAAGGGATTTTTAAACGGAGACAGATACCAGACACTAAAGGGCGTAACCGGTAGCGGAAAAACATTTACGATGGCAAAGATAATCGAAGCCGTACAGCGTCCCACATTGATAATAAGCCACAACAAGACTCTCTCTGCACAGCTCTACCGCGAGTTCAAGACATTTTTTCCTGACAATGCAGTTGAATATTTTGTAAGCTATTACGATTACTATCAGCCGGAAGCCTATGTTCCATCCCGGGATCTTTACATAGAAAAGGATGCATCAATCAACAGGGAAATTGACCGTCTTAAGATGGCAGCAACATACAGTCTTATGGAAAGGCGTGATGTCATCGTTGTTGCAACAGTAAGCTGCATATACGGACTTGGCATGCCTGAGCTTTACAAGGACATGAGGATTCACCTTGAGAAAGGCCAGATGCTTGACACACATAAATTTGCAATGAGCCTTTCAGAAATCCAGTACCAGAGGAATGATGTTGTCCTGGACCGCGGTTGTTTCCGTATCCGTGGTGATGTAATCGAAGTGTTTCCTCCCTATCTTGAATTTGAGGAGGCATACAGGATCGAGCTTGATTTTGACGAGGTTGTAAGAATAAGACGGTTCAATGTTATCTCGGGGGAAGTCAGGGAAGACCTTGATGAGACAGTCATATATCCTGCAAAACAGTTTGTTGTCCCGCACGATGCACTTTATTCCGCAACAGAGAGGATTCAGGCAGAGCTTGATGCAAGGCTTGAGGAACTTACCGCGCAGAAAAAGCTTTTTGAGGCAGAGCGTTTAAAGACACGGGTTACCTACGACATAGAGATGATGAAGGAGATGGGCTATTGCTCAGGAATAGAGAATTATTCTGCACCGATAGCAGGAAGAAAAAAAGGAGAGCCGCCCGCTACCCTGCTTCATTATTTCCCGGATGATTTTTTGTGCATGATTGACGAGGCACATGTCACTGTTCCTCAGATAGGCGCTATGTATGAGGGAGACAGGAGCAGAAAGCAGAACCTTGTTGACTTTGGATTCCGCCTGCCGTCCGCACTTGACAACAGGCCTCTTAAATACGATGAGTTTTCAAAAAAGATGAATCAGGTGATTTATGTCACAGCAACTCCAAGGCCACAGGAAGTTGAGCAGAGCACACAGGTTGTTGAGCAGATAATCCGTCCCACAGGTCTTCTGGATCCCATTGTAGAGGTTCGTCCCACAGAAGGTCAGATGCAGGATATCTACAGGGAAGTTCAGGAGCGTATTGCAAAAAAAGAAAGAAGCCTGATCCTTACACTTACAAAAAAAATGGCAGAGGATTTGACAGATTACCTTTCCGGGCTTGAACTTAAAGTCCAGTACATTCACTCTGAGATAGATACTTTTGAGCGTGTTGAGATATTAAAAAAACTTCGTGGTGGAGAAATCGATGTCCTTATTGGAATCAATCTTTTGCGAGAGGGAATCGACCTCCCGGAAGTAAGCTTTATTGCTCTTCTTGATGCAGATAAAATCGGTTTTTTGCGCAGTACCACAAGCCTTATCCAGATTATTGGAAGGGCCGCACGAAACGCAGAGGGAAAAGTCGTGATGTATGCCGACAGGATGAGCGATGCGATGAAGGAAGCAATAGACGAGACAAAACGCAGGCGTTCAATTCAGGAAGCATACAACAAGGAACACGGAATCACACCGAAGACAATACAAAAAGCCGTAGAGGATATTCTTGAGCATGAGAAAGAGGAAGCAAAGGAAAACACAGAAGTAGAGCTTGATGTCCTTATGCAAAAGTCAAACCTCATGGTTCCTGCCCAGAGAAAGAAACTAATTTCCGCACTCAAGCAGGAGATGATGGAAGCAGCAGACCGTCTTGATTACGAGATGGCAGCCGCTCTCAGGGATAAAATCCGCGACATTGAAAGCACCTACGGGAAATGAATTACGATTTTACCAGTGCATCCTTTATCTCTTCCATTACGGCAAGGGCATTTATTCCGCTCTGCAAAGTTGAACATAGTTTTGCCTTACCGTCCAGAAAATCAACTGCATTCTGAACCATGTTTGAGAAATAGCCTGTTTTTAGGGGTGGCTTTACATCAAGGTCCTGAGTCAGGCTGTAGAAACCGGAATAAAGGGAACTTTCTGCCCTGGTTTCCACACGGAATATTCCGTTTCCTATCGTGATTCTTCCTGTGGTTCCAGTCATTTCAATCTCAAAGCCAAAATATTTTGAACGGCCATTTATGCAGAGTGTGACATCAGGACATTTTACAGTGGAAAAATGAGTGCTTGCCTGCCTTACGCATTTATTTTCATCACGGGAAATACCTGTAATAACAGGGGTATTCAGCAATGTATTCCGCCATCGGCTTGATTTTAAATGCAACGCACGCCATAACAATCCTTTTTCAGCTTCAACTGACTGCCTGAGAGAAGAAAAACCTTCATCCTCCAGAAAAAACAGAACTGCATCAGCCAAATGAGTTCCGTCATGCAGAAGACTGTATGCACCGCTTGCCTCCTCCGCCGGATTGTAGACTGCCATGCCGGACATAAGGGATGCCTTTATGCTCTGAAGGTCCCCTATTTTTTCCATGCTTTTTTTTGCAAGAAGATAGTCATTGGAAAAACGCCTCTCATGGTTTACTAGCACAGGAACATTTTTCTCCCTGGCTACATCAAGGATTTTCATTGCAGACTTCATGTTAAGGGCAACAGGCTTTTCAAGTATTATAAGTTTTGGATGTGCTTCTATTGCAGCAAGGGCTTCCTGAAGATGATTTTTCTCATCAACTGCAATTACAACAATATCCGGGACGCTTTTTTCATACATTTTCTTAGAGGAAGTGAATGTCTCTGCCTGTGGATTTGCCTTTTTCCAAACTTCAAGGGAAGCAGGATCTGTATCGCAACCGTAAATCAGCTTTATCCGTGGATTTGCGTTAATTGCCGACGTGTGGCTTGCAGGCTGTTCCCTCTTTTTGTCAAGGCCAAGACTGTATCCGATTCTTCCGCAGCCCAAAATTGCCGCAGTGTATGGAAGCTCATTGTTCATGCACAGAGTTTAGCACAAAGGTTGAATGAGGTAAAGATATTTTATACCGGTTACTCGTCCGCCTTGTGACCGTGATATTTGAATATTGACTCACCGGATCCGTTCACCTTATCCACAAAATCAAGATAGGCATTATTTGCAGAATAAGAGCGTGCCTCCGCCATGTATTTGTCACGGGTGGCAGTATCCTTGTCATCGAATGCAAGCTGAGCAAGAAGGATTGAATTCTCAAATTTATCATCACGGCATTTACTTGCGTTGTATGCCTGCTTAAAAAGCTCCTTTGCCTTTTTCTTGCTTCCACCGAGGAATCCAGGGCAATAGTAATACCACTGTGCAAGATTACGCAGGGCATGTGAAAAATTGGGATCAATGTCAACGGCTTTCTGGAACATGTCACGCGTAGGATAACCATAACTAAAAGCTGTCTTTAGCGGTTCAAGTGCCATATAGACCGCAATTGCACTTCCACATGAAAGGGGAATCCATGCATCCATTTTTTCGTTCTTATGGGCATCATAAAAAGTCTTGCATTTTTTTGCCTGAGCGGAAAGAAGAGTATTCAATTCCTTTTTTGTACCGGGAATCTGGCTTTTGTAATTGTATTTCTCACAGTCAATCATATTTGTCAAAACCATCTGATCAACTTCATTCAGGGAATTGAACTTTTCCTGTATTCCTTTTTCCCATGACTCAAGTCTTGCAAGGGAATCTTTAGCCGACTTATTGGCAAACAGCTCTACCTTCAAATCCATTAGCTCATCAAGAAGAGCCTTTGTCTCTGGTGCAAGGTTTATGTCACAGAAACATGATGAAACTACACATAAAAACATAAAAGCTGCCGCAAAAAATTTTTTCCGTAATGTCATAAAAAACCTCTAAAATGCTCAATATTACTAAAAATATAGACAACTTTACAACTAAAAGGTTTCATAATTTCTTTCATTCCTT